>CAYSGJ010000223.1:0-34656 GCA_964430705.1 uncultured Desulfobacterales bacterium
GTGCGACGGATCAAGGCTACCACCGGAAACGATCGCTCAGGAGAAAGGTGGGCAATTGAAGCTCCTTGATTCCGATCTTTTTGAACAAATTGAACACAGTGTGGAGAGTTGAACCTATGAACCAGAAACCACGCAAAGAGGCGTTGCTAATGGCGAAGGCTGAGGCAGCTTTTCAGCAGGCAGCAAAGAACGTCATCAAGCAGGCCAAACAAACGAATACTCCGGTAATCATCTGGCAGGGAGGCTGCATCAAAGAAGTTCTCAGTACGAAGTTTGACATGGAAAAAGCCGCTGTCGAAATCAGAGAATCCACCACTTGATCTCCCGAACAACAAGAGAATAGCACCAACCATTCCCCCTTACCGGGAGGCTTACGGTAAAGTGTAAAAAGGGGGACGTTCTTCACTTCACAACTTTCTCAGCCGTCCTGAAGTACATACCCGTTTTGTTCAGCCACGCCTTTCCCACGGATCACCGATTTGGAGACGGCAGGAGGAGGGAGGCGAAGCCTTCGGGCCAAGGATGCCATGCTCATACCCAGTTCCTTGACTGCCCAATAACATGGCAACATATTAGAATCAAGGCCCACGCAAAACAGCGAGTTTGCGTTTCTTCAAGAAGATCGCCGAGACGATTCAAAAACCGTTTCCGGTCCGTATCATCGCGAAAAATCTTCCTTCGGGCAATCCCCCGGGCGATCACATGATGCAACGTACCCGGAGCATCTATCCTTCCTTGGCGGGGCATACACGCATGTGTATCAAAATCCAACCAGCCAAACAAGTCGAAAGGCCAAGAATGCTCCTTTTCCCCCCCTTCTTTCTCGTGCGCGATTTCTCAAGTAAGTTGCGAAGTGAAGAACGTCCCCCCTTTTTGCCCGAGCAAGTTGCGAAGTTAAGAACGTCCCCCCTTTTTGCCTTAAATACATGTTTCTATGTATATACGATGAACTGCCATTCGGATATGTAAAAAAACCCGGCATGTTTCGGCTTGACGGTACACCGAATCACAACCGGAAAACGGTCCGGTGGCGGAGAAGGTTTGGAATGAAGCTTATGGGAAGAGTTTTGGGAGCCCTTTTGCTCTTTGCTTTTCTGTGTTCCTGCGCGGTGTTTTCCCAGTTAAAGACGACACCCGATTACAACGCAGGCCGTAAAGTAGGCGAATCGTACGCAGCCAAGGACGCCTTTGAGATCAAGTGTCAATGGCCAGGGGAGCATACGCATCTGGATGCGGCCAGGAAGGCCAGGACATACGGCGGGCCTTTAAAAGAACAGGGGCGATCCGAGGATTTTATACATGGTTTCTATTACGGTTACCAAGAAGTATATGTAAAGCGGATCGGAACCTATTGCGGAAGATAAGCTATCGCACCGGTCCGCTGACCGGTAGTCTGTGAAGATTCTTAAGTATACTGATCAGGCGGAGGTATACCATGGCGCAAGAAAACAGCAAGCCGAGACACTGCCCGGGATTTGAGAAGTTTCGAAATTTAAGTTCGTTTGTTTGTAAGTGCCTGGAATGCGGGAAAGAACTGGAAATCTTTTCCGATGAGTTTGACCGGCCGCACACGTGCAAAGAGTGCGGAAAACCGATTGACTTCACTCGATGCGGCCTGGACGCCAAGGGAGGTGATCCGTCGGCGCGGTGACCCCAAACAGAAGATACCTGCCATAACGTAAAGAGAGGGAGAAAAGAATAAAATGGAAGTTTCGGGGCTTACACCAATATATTTACGTCGCCGATGCAATCCCGGTCGGTTCAAGTTTGATACCACCCGATATTTCAAAGATTTTCCGAGCGCGGTGGGTCAGCCCGGAGCGGTGGAAACCCTTCATTGAACACGCTGTACCCCGAGAAGACGCCGTGCACGGGACGTACGAGTAAGCCCTCATGTGCAGGTGACGTATCCGGCTGTAGAGGCAAACGAATGGAAAAGAACCGGAGATCATGCCGGAAATGTCAAGGTGAGCTCATCATCGGAATCGTATTGCTGGGGGTCGTCCTATTTGCGGGGATAGCCTGTTTCCAATATGGTGTCGCCGACGCGGCCCACGGTACTTCGGCCGGCGGTGATGCTGCGGCGCCGGATCAATCGATCGAAGACGAGCCGGACATAGAATGGTTTAGAAGGGAAATGAAGATCTCTCCCAAATATGAGGAGAATGACAGCGGCGTTCTCGGAATGTCCTGGACGCATTTTTTCACCATGGTCTTTTTGGCTATCTTTTTTGTTGGGGTACTAATTCAAATGTATCTAAAAAACCGGCGAACGGCGAAGATTCTCGAAGAATTCGTGCGAAAGGAAAACGAATGAGCTTGAAAGTGGAATTCAGAAAGAACAAAAAGACCCTTGATTGGCATCACCGTTATGACAGTCTATTAGAACTGGCCCGCAATGCCGGGATAAACCTGGAAAGCGATTGCGAACAAGGATTTTGCGGTAGCTGCAAAATCAAGCTGTTGGCCGGAAAAGTAGACATGGACGTTACCGACGGGCTGGACGATGACGATTCGAACGAAGGAATGATCCTGCCGTGCGTAGCCGTTCCCCTAACCGATGTCGTCGTGGACGCATAGCGGGAAGTACAATCGATGGTCGAGGACAAACACATCACGGCGCTGTTGGCGTCTTTCTTTGTGGCGCTGGTAGTGGGCCTTCTGGCAATTCCGCTTCCCTTTTCCGCCGGCGGCATTCTACGCCACTTTCTGGGTATTACCGGATCTGTCCTGATGTCATTGGCCCTGGTCTATACATACCGAAAGCGTGTTCAAGGCAAAAAGGGAAAGAAGAATCCGTTACGCTTCCATCTTTATTTCGGCCTTGTCGGTCCCATTCTTGTGGTGCTTCATTCCGGAGCAAGTGTGGGAAGCCTGATCGGTACTATTTTGTTTCTTGCGATGCTTCTCGTTGTCCTGACCGGGATCGTGGGTCGGTATCTTTTTAAAAAGGTGAATCGAAGCCTCAAATCGCAACAACAGGATCTGGCCATGTTGAAAAACGCTTTGAAGAAACGCGCTGAAGCGATGGGCAACGGCACGTACGGAATCTGTGTTTACCGTTTCGCTGGATCGGTCCGGGAAAACGACTCCCAATCGTTGGCGAGAGAGGACGATATTGAAGGAACGGAGCGACGATGTGAAGAAGTTTATGCAGTTGCGCAATCCATGGCCGATGTCGAACAAAACATCAAGGCGTTTGGCGCTACGAAAATCCTCTTTTCCCGCTGGATCAAAGGCCACATTTATTTGAGCATTGTCCTGTTTACCATGTTGATTGTTCACGTCATCACGTCATTTTACTACGGACTTCGATGGCTGTAATGAAAAGATTTTACCAAGCCTTTTTCCTAAGCGTCGTCGTTGGTGCCGGGGGGTGGCTTTTGATGTACGATAAAGCCGCGCAGCCAGGCGCATTGAACGATGCGCACCATGAAATTGCCGCGTGTGAGGCTTGTCATACGCCATGGGAGGGGGTGAATGACGACAATTGCTTGCGGTGCCACAATTTCGATGACGTGTCCGCATTGAAACCTCAGATCCGTTTTCATGAGGCTGAAAAGCATTGTACGGGCTGTCACGAGGAACACCTGGGAGAGAGCGCCCGGATCTCCAGGGTCGATCATACCCTATTCAACGGCCGATTGGAGTGTACGCAGTGTCATCTGGACAAGCATGAGGGACTTTTCGGACAATATTGTCGACAATGTCACGGCATCCACACATGGGAAGTAGACGGTTTTCGCCATCCTCCCCGCGAACGACGCCATTGCCGCCGGTGCCACAACCCCCCGTTCTCACATCACGATCCGGTTTTCTGGTCGCGCATCGTGCAGAGTCACTCCGATACTCCGGGATCTGAGGGGGTCTCGCTGGAAGAGTGCTGGAAGTGTCATACGATTCATAAATGGCGCCACCTGATGATGGATCATTCCCTTTGATCGCGCTTTCGTGTGAAAAAAGCGAGCAAACGCATCGGCATACGTATGACACGCATGAACTCCGTTCGAAATAGGACGCCTCGGATCCGCAAATACACGATTTCCCCTGTTTGTCGCGGTATTGTGATTTTGAAGGAGGTTTTTATGGAATTTTTTGAGTGTATCGAATCGCGCAAAAGCTGCCGTGCGTTTCTTCCAAAAGACATTAACAAGGGAACATTGGAGCGAGCCATTCGGGCGGCGAATCGAAGCCCGTCATACATGAACAGTCAGCCATGGGAGCTGTTTGCGGTCGGTGGCGATAACAAAGCCGCCCTGGCGCAAAGACTGTTTGAACAAGCCGTTTCCGAGATTGCGCCTGCACCGGATGTCCCTTTCGTCAAAGAGTGGCCCAAGGCCCTGGAGCAACGGGTAAAGCAAACCAGGCTTAAGCGGTTCAAGGCCCTGGGCATTGATCCTGAGGACAAGGAAATGATTCGAAAAAGTTATTTGAGAAATTTTGGTTTTTTCGACGCTCCTTGCGTCATCTTTGTTGCAATGGAAAAGGGACTCACCTCTTGGTCGGTTTTTGATCTCGGACTTTTCGTTCACGGCCTCCTGCTTTGTCTGGAAGCGCAAGGGTTGGGCTGCTGTCCCCAGGCCATGCCCGTGGCATATCCGGATATTATTCGCAAGGAACTCGATATTGCCGACACGCTTCGCCTCGTCCTGGCTGTTTCCGTCGGATATCCCGATGCCGAGGCGCCGATCAATCGCTACCGCACCACGAGACGGAACCTGAACGAATTTGTCCGATGGTATGATCTTTGATCAGGGAGCCGGAGTCAAATCAGTTTTTGGTGTCGCCTATTAAAGGAGTCGTCAAAAGAACACATACCTATCCCTCCAAAATAGTCGTACTTTTTCGCTTACCGTTAATGCATTCGCGCCCGGGAGCCCATGTTGTGGTGCGTTTGCACCGGCATGGAATGTTGGTTCGCCCTTATTATACTATTTTATCCGGTTCTCTATAAAGCTCCAGTTCGTCTAAAGCGGAGCTGAAGGGTCTGGTCTCGCTGCGTCTGGCGAAGCGCGCCAATCAGGTGCAACTTTATGCCGTGCTGGGCGGGGGTGGTCGTTAACAAAGCAATAGCAGGAAGCCAAACAGGGTTTGGAAAGGTTTTTTGTCCGGCTCACCGTGGAGGATCGCACCTGCCGATACATGGTTACAGTAGCCCCAGATACATATTTCCACTTATTGACGTCGCCGCCCTATCTTCATAATGTGCTGCTCACAGCCGGATTAAGTTGTTCCCGGCGAGTCCCTGGTTCTTGGTGGAGGCCAGGGACTTTTTTTTGTTATTTTCCACCCAACTTTGTCCAGTCGGAGCCCCCAGCGCTAAAGTTTGGCCGCACATGGTCGATTAAAACCATACGGCGGGATTCTGGGACTCGTGGCATGATACCATTCAACAATGAAAAATATTGGGATGAGACACCGACCCCGGCTCCGGATTGCCCCGCCGTCAACACAATCCTCATCTTGCCGGGTTGTGGTTACCAGCTCATTTTGATATGTTGCGATCCGGGAAAACACCCATGCCCATGGGTGGTGGCCATTCCAGTAAGCTTTTGATATCAGATTCCGGGAATCGGCCGCGATGCGCTCATGGTTCCACCATGGCATCACAAACCAGGACTTATAACGGGCAGGGAAGGAAAAACACCTATGGCCAAAATGATAAAAGGTTCGACAAGGTATGTGTTGCTGCGAGGCAAGGATGAACACGGAGAAAACATCGTCATCGACATTTTCAATAAAAAGCAATTGGATGAAGCACTCAAGGAAGGAAGGATTGTTGAAACAGACAATGTGGTAAAAATTCAGGTTGTGGGCAAAGCGCCTCTGAAAGAAAAAAACGCTTGAGGATTGACGCAAATCGGAGAGCCCGAACAATCGCCTCTATACCCGGCCTAAAAACCAATGATCTAACGCCATTGATCGGCTCGGCTTAGCCACCTGTCCACCAGGACTAAAGGGTGACAGACCTCCACCCTGTCGGCCAAGCCATAACCGGCAACCCCGTCCTGAAACTGAAGGAGACAACCGGTGCAACCCGTCGCGACGGCATCCGGCCAGGCATTCCGGAAACTTTGAATCCGCCGATCGAGAATCTGCATGGACAAATCATAGTGCGCGAGGTTGAAACCGCCTCCATGGCCGCAACATTGCGCGGGGCCGCCGTCTTCCACCAAATCCACCCCTTCTAACGCCTGAAGCATCCGCCTTGGCCCCCGCGGGTCTCTTCGGCCGCCGCCGACCTTTTGACCGATTCTTAAGTGGCAAGGCTCGTGGTAAGCTACTTTGAACACCCCGTTTTCATGAAACGGTCCGATCCCGGCATGCCGCTTAAGAAACAATCCCAGATCCAAGGCCTCCATCAGAAAAGCCATCGCGTCCTGGTGCTTTGCCCCAAAAGCCTCCGCCTCAAACCTCCGGGGATCGTCATCCGCAAATAGGGCGCCCAAATTGCCAAGATGGGCTCCGCAAGACGCGCACAGTGTCAACACCACCTCCGGAGTGGACGTTTTAAATGCCTCCAGATTCTTTATCGCCAGCGTACGAGCACTTTTCATATCCCCGGAAACATAGGCCGGCAGCCCACAACACCCCTGACCCGTTGGCAAAACGATCTGGACGCCCAGCCGCTGCAGCACACGCACAAGAGCCCATGCAGATTCAGGAAAAAGGTAGTTAGAGCCACACCCCAAAAAAAGGGCCACCTTGCCATCGGAAAGTAAATGTTCCCCGCCGGCTTCAAAGGCCTGAGAAAAAGGCGTCCGAGCAATGGCCGGGATCGCGGACCTTTCGGTGAAAAAAGACAGGGGAAACCGTAAATGAAGACCGCTGTTTGGGGGAATCCTTTTACAACACAGGGCCTGAAGCAACGCGCCCCCCTTGGAAACCATGGCTCCCGACAACTCGCCTTCTCTGAGACCTTTGACAAGCGGATTCTCAAACCAACGCCCCCTTCGGGTTTCAAACAGCAACCGGCGTCCCGCCTGGATAAGATCTTTGGTCTGCAAGCTGTTGGCACAGACCTCCCCGCAGGCCCCGCATAAAAGACAACGGGAAAGAATCTCTCGAAACCGGCGGGACCGTTCCAACGCCCGCCGGTCCATTGTCTCAAGAAGGGCCAGTTTTCCACGGGCGACATCGGCTTCCCGGAAGGTGGTCTGGTATACGGGACAAACGCTCATGCAACTGCCGCAACGCTTGCAGCTATTTCCCCGGGTATCATGTTTCATGGTTTGAACCCTCCCCGTGACAAGCCACGGGGCTCGCGAAGCACTGGCAAAGCCGGCATTTTCACCGTAAGATTGTCGCCTTTTTAAGACTACACTCGCAAAACCCGCAGCAAGCTAAGGGAAATACACTCGCTGATTCGGTTCAAGCAACGGTTTATCCCTTTAAAAAAAACCGCCGGGGGTCCGCATGTACAAAATGCCGTATTTCTGCTTGACGGCATTGTCCAACGCTTGAGCCGTTTCAAGGTCAATGGGAAGCTGAACGTTATGAGAAAGCGCAACAAGGGCTTTGTCCGAGCCGTTTGCCTTCAAGGTTTCCAGGACATTGAACAAGTGCTCCAGATTCAACACGTCCTTTCCGTCGATCTTTTCGACGCGCTTTGTCAAATAAGACTCCGCATCGGCCAATCCGTATTCCGGAAATATCTCCATGACCACAACGACTTTTTGGCGCGCGTGTTCAGGAAGCTGTCTCAAATACTGTTCTTTGAGAGAATAGCCCCGTTTTCCCAGATCGCTTATACTATTCAAGGAAAGTTCCACGAACGCGATGCCTCCCAAAATAAAATAGTTCGCTTCTGTAAAGATTTTGGGAACAAGCCAAGGTAGTCCAGACGTGACGTCACCCTGAACCTCCATGATCTTGCCGTCACGCATTACCTTGACAGCCAACGGATCCCCGACTTGCTTGCGGTTCAGCACTTCCTGGAATGAAATCCTTTGTCCCAGCGGTTCAAAGAAGATATCGCCGAAATCATCTATGTCAAAACCATCTATCTCCAAAAGTATATCATTAGAGCGAAGGCCGAACCTGTATGGGCCACCATCGGGAATAACATAGTTGAGAAGCAATCCTCCCTCCTCGGTCCCCAGATTGTAATACGCTTTGAGCCCAGGATAGAGATGTTGCATCACAAACCGCCAACGAGGAATGCGCTCCTGTCGGTCCAGCAACGGCATAAGCCGTTTCACCAGATTGATGGGGATGAAATAGTTGATTCGATCAGCCGCTCGCATCCCCTCAAAGGCAATCCCCACCACCCGATCACCCTTGAATATGGGGCCGCCGGAGTTGCCCGGATTCTGTTGAAGCGACGCCTGCACCATGAGCCAATTCTCGTAAGAATAAGCATAGCCTCTGACTTCGATCCTGTTGATCTCTCCTTCTTCTGATTTACTGATTCTTTCCCCGCCCAACGGATACCCCCAGCCCAACACCTTGTCCCCCAACCTTAGCTTGTCGCTGTCGCCCAGTTTCAGCGGCATGATCTTGCCGTTGCGTCTTTCATAATCCTCTCGTTCTTCGAGGTTCATTTGCAGGACTGCAAAATCGGCCAAGTGGCATATGCCCACCGGGGTAACTTGATACCGCCGTTTTTCACGACCGTTGGACACCTCGATGCTTTGAGCCATACCCGCCACGTGGGCATTCGTTAGTATCAACCCCTTCTCATCCGGAAAAACTTCTTTGTCTTCAAAGAAAAATCCCGTGCCCCGAGACGCCGTGAAGTTCGGGCTTTTCCAGGGTTTGTCGTGGGCATTAGACTTTTTGGTCACGTATACGGCAACTACTTGAGCCTCGATCCGGGCATCGCCCCTCGAAGCATAGGATGACAATGAAGGCCCGCACAACAACAACACACATAAGGTTGCCGCAATCCAGTATCTCATTTTACAAAACCTCCGCACCTATACATTTTTTAATGAAACAAAATAAAAGCCTGAGGACAGGTTGCCGCACAATGTCCCAAGAATCATGCCCCAAGGACATAATGTCTTACAAGTGTTGGCCGCACGAAAAAGGACTCCAAGCGCGGCGATCAGTCTTGCCCACGGATTGCCAATCGACCAATCACCTGCGCATGCTTTGGAGCGGCGTTTTGGTTCTTTTTAACCGCCTCTTTTGCCCGCTTTCCCAGAGACCTGAGCCAATCGGGACGTTCAAGGAACCAGCAGGCTTTTTCAGCCAACGCCTCGGAACTTGACACGGCAATGCCGGCCCCAACGTTTTCCAGCATGATCCTGGCATCCTCGAAGTCCTCCATGGACGGTCCGTAGAACACCGCTTTTCCCCAAACGGCGGCTTCCAGAGGGTTTTGCCCGCCCAGAGGGACTAGACTCGCGCCGCAAAAAATAATCGTACCCACACTGTAGATCCCGGGCAGCGCTCCGAAGACGTCAATGAGCACAACCGGCTCCACGCGCACGGCCCGGTTTGACTCCAGGTCGCTCCAAAGCTGATAACCCAACCCTCGCCCGGCAATAAGAACACCGACCGCACTCGTACGCGCCACGTGCCTTGGGGCAATGATCAGTACTGTTTCAGGAAATGCCTTTAAAATTTTTTCATAAGCCTCCAGTACGACAATCTCCTCGCCCTGCCGGGTGCTGCCGGCCAACAAGACCGGCACGGAATCGTCCAGCCCCAGAATCTGTCGGATCTCCCTTTCTGTTGAGGCATCCGCCATAGCCCCAGGAAAATCATATTTGGCATTGCCATTGACCCGCACCCTTTCGCTGGGAGCCCCCAGCGCCTTGACCCGCGAGGCGTCTTCTTCCGTAATCATACTGAAGGCATCCACACCCTTGAGGACATAGCGAAAAAATGGTCGGAATTTGAGATAACCCCGGATGGATCTCACCGAGATCCTGCCATTGACCAAGGCAGTCTTGATTCCCATCCGGTGCGCTTCAACAAGCCACGCGGGCCATATTTCAGTCTCCAGAAAAACCAGGATATCCGGTCGCACACGCGCCAGTGCCTTGCGAACGGACCCAATAAAATCAATCGGACCATACATGACAGGGATTCGCGGATTAAAAGTCTTTCGGGCCAATGCTCGGCCGTGCTCCGTCGTGGTGGTAACAAGCACCGAAGCGCCCGGCAGAATATTTTCCAAGGCTTTTACGATGGGCGCCGCCGCCCTCACCTCTCCCAGAGACACGGCGTGAATCCAAATGCGCGGTGATCCGGCCAGGTTTCGGGCCACATCAAGCGGGACGAAGCCGATACGTTCGATTAAATGGTCGCCGTAGCGTCCTGCCAGGCGGGAATACAGATAAAAAGGAGGAAAACAGGCCGCAAACACACCGCTGCCCAAAAGCGCATATGCCCCGTAGAGAATTCCGTTCATGGCCTTATTTGGACAAAGCGGCGGCCCTTCACCGTAAGAAGATAGAGTTCCTTGATTGCGTCTCCGGTCTCATCAAAAGAAGTGCGGCCGGTGACTCCGGGGAAATCTTGGACCTGTTTGAGGCCCATCATCAACGTGCGCCTGGATCGGACATCGGGATCATTCATTGCCTCAAAAATGATCATGGCCGCATCATAGGCTTGCGCCTCCAAAAAAGCCGGAGAAATGCCGAAGACTTCCTCATAACGTGCCACAAAATTCTGGACCTCCGGAGAAAAGCTGTCCACAAAAAAACCGTCCGGGGTCACAGCCCATTGCACATACCCACCCGCCATGTCTAAAAGCTTCTGGGAGTGCCACAGATTGGTGCCCAAAAGCAGGACATCTTCCACATCGTGGTACAACAATTGGGGGGCAATAAGGACCACCTTCTCGTAGCTGTCCGGGATGAAAATGGCCTCGAAATCAACGATGGGTTCAAGGTCTTTTTCTTGTTCATCCTGTTGGTCGTGATCTAAAGACGCATCATCTGCCGGACTATCCGGCGGCTCAACGTCTTCCCGTTCCATCGGGTCTTGTTCATACCGCAAAAACTTCTGCCAGATCCCGGAGTCGTCAGCCTCTACATGGTCAACCATAGTTTGTTCCGAAAGGCTCTCCACCCTGGGATAGTAGAGCCCCACCAACTTTTTGATGGCATCTTCAAAATCCGTTTGATTCGGCAGATATGACTCTATGGCCACAACCTCGGCGCCGTGTCGTATCAGTTCGTCCCAGAATCGGTTCATAAATGACATGCCGTAAGGCTCTTCGGGATACAATATGGCAAATCGCTCAAGACCCAGTTCTCCCACCGCATAGCCCACAAGGGATTTGACCTGCAGGGACGCCGTAAGAAAATTACGAAAAACGTAATCGCCCGTGGCGGTGATGTCCGGCTTTTGGGTCAGTGTTATGATGGGAACTCTTAGAGCTTGAGCCCTGATGGCGACGGATTCGGACGTCAGCATGGGGCCGAGAATCCCGATGACGCCGTCTTGAAAAACCAACGATTCGAGGGCTGCCACGGCCTCATTGGGATCTCCTCTCGAATCCTTGATAACCAGTTGGACAGGATAGGTCTCCGGTCGCCTGTTGATCTCATCCAAAGCTAATTCTATGCCGCTCAAGGCCCGCTCCCCGAACGTCGCATATGGGCCGCTGAGAGGCAGAATACAACCGACCAGAAACGGGTCCACAAGCGATCTTGACTCCAACGCCTCCATCAGTTCCATCGCAGCCTGAATCTCATCATGATCTGGAGAAAAAACCATGAAATCGGAAAGGACTTGAATGGCCTCCTCGATACGATCCTCTGCGGCATATTCCCTGGCCAACTGCAATCGCAGATAACCGCTTGGCGCGCGGTTTTCAAACCTGTCCAGCAAAACCTCCAATTCCGGCGCCTTGAGGTATGTGACGATCTCCTTGACCGTCCTGATGATGTCGCCTTGCTCCTGCTCTGAGCCAACACCGTATGCCCGCATAAAACTCGTAATCGCCTGTCCCAGCTGCCTTTCCGCACTGAACGCATAGCCCAAAAGCTTGCTGATCCGGAACTCTTGTTCGGCGGTTCTCGCCAGATCCAAAGCCGACCGGCCGAAGGTGACGGCCGATTCGTAATCGCCTTCCGCATAGAAGGTCAGCATCTTGTTGAATCTGGCATCATCCACAAAAGGACTCTTTCCGTGCTCGAGAAGAAGTTTTTCAAAGGACTCTCGTGCCCGCGGATAATCTCCCATGGCCATATATACGACGCCTGTCTGCATCAGGGCCCTGTCGGCCACGCTTCCTTTGGGATACCGCTTGAGATAGTCCTGATAAATAGCCAGAGCCCCCTCATAATCCTGCTGCTCGGACAAACGCTCCGCCCTTTTAAAATCCTCCAAGGCCCTGAGCGCCTCCGGCGAAAGAGGCATGTCTTTTTTGATTCGGGCGGCAGGCGCACATCCCGAAGCGGCGACAAATCCGACAATAATTAAGATGAACAACGTTTTTATGTTACCAAGTTTCATTGTAGACACCAAAAACCTAAGGCAGCAAATCCCCGTCAAACCGTTTGAACCAATATCCATAGCCATCAAAACCGCGCAATAGACGAACCATCACTCCATTAAATTTCTAACAAAACATCCTTGTTTTGTAAAATAGATAAGTGACCCAGGCGTCCACCCCAAGCAGACAAATCATGGCCTTTCGCCTACTCTGTAAATTATCCGGCAATATTTTCCAGGCACAATCGGTATTTTCCTCCCAAGGACCCGGTTTTTAAAACGAACCGGATACAATCATCTCCCAAGAGCTTTCCTTGACATCCTTTTAAGGATTTGGTATGCAGAAACAATATATTATATGGGTTTACGGTATAGTGTTGACGCGTGCGTCAAAGGCCGAGGACCACTTGGCGCTAATAGACCGCCTTCAGTAACCGCCCCAGGTGGTCGATTCTGTCCAAAGATGAAAACGGGCCGTGGGCAAAAGTCTCCCATGGCTTTTTGATTGCGAGGAGCCGCGGGAAATTTTTATGGCTCTTTTTGCATAATATCGCGTGATAATTTGCCAAAGGAGGAAAGGTCATGAGAAAGGTGTTCTTAAACGATAGTGAGATTCCCAAACAATGGTACAACATCCTGGCCGACATGCCGACGCCCATGAGTCCACCGCTGCACCCTGGAACCGGACAACCAGTAGGCCCTGATGATCTGGCACCGGTTTTCCCTATGAATCTCATTGAGCAAGAGGTGAGTACCGAGCGCTGGATCGATATTCCTGAAGAAGTTCTGGATAAATACCTCCTCTGGCGTCCCAGCCCGCTGTGTCGGGCCACCAATTTCGAAAAACTGCTCGACGCCCCCGTACAAATCTACTACAAAAATGAAGGCGTCAGCCCCCCGGGATCACACAAACCCAATACGGCTGTGGCCCAAGCCTATTATAACAAGGCCTTTGGAATAAAACGGCTTTCGACCGAAACCGGCGCAGGTCAATGGGGAAGCGCCCTGAGCATGGCGTGTCAGATGTTCGGTCTGGAGTGCAGGGTGTTCATGGTAAAGGTAAGCTACCAACAGAAGCCTTTCAGAGGTCTCATGATGGCCGTGTGGGGGGCAAATTGCATCCCCAGCCCCAGCAATCAGACTGAAATCGGCAAAAAGATTCTGGCAGAAACACCCGACTCTCCGGGCAGTCTGGGCATGGCCATCAGCGAAGCCATTGAAGACGCCGTAAGCGATCCGGATGCGCGTTATTCCCTGGGCAGTGTCTTAAACCACGTGCTGTTGCATCAAACCGTTATCGGACAAGAAGCCCAAAAACAAATGGAAAAGCTGGGGATCTATCCCGACGTGGTTATAGGCTGTGCAGGGGGTGGAAGCAATTTCGGCGGCATTTGCCTTCCCTATGTTCGGGATAAAATCCATGGCAAAAACGTTTCGATTTTGGCGGCCGAGCCGACCTCGTGTCCCACCATGACCCGAGGACCTTTTGCATACGATTTCGGAGACACCGGTCAAACCACACCTTTGCTGGCTATGCATACGCTGGGCCATGATTTTGTCCCTGCGCCGATACACGCGGGCGGCCTTAGATATCACGGAATGGCGCCCATTGTCAGCCATCTGCTCAAAGAACGGATCGTTGAGGCCAGAGCCTACGACCAGATTGAGACCTTTGAGGCCGGCATCAACTGGGCCCGCAGTGAAGGCTTCATTCCGGCCCCGGAGACCAATCACGCCATCGCAGCCGTTGTGGACGAAGCCCGAAAAGCCAAGGAAGAAGGCAAAGAAAAGGTCATCCTGTTTAACTGGAGCGGCCACGGCATCATAGACCTGGCAGCCTATGACGCCTATCTTTCGGGAAAGCTTACCAAGTATGAAATGCCTGAAGCAGAAATAGCCAGGGCCCTGAAAGCCATCGAGGGATTGCCGAAGCCGTGAGATTTCGGACACACGCGAGTCTCGCATCCGCATAGCGGGTGGCCTCGGGAAGCCCCCTTGAAGGGGGCGAAGCCAAGCGTATTGCGGGCACAAAACTCCGGAAGCGCGGCGGCGCAACCAAAGGTTTACGCGGGACTCCTTAGAGGAACATCGATCAACAACACGGGCTTTTGGTGCCGTTGCATTTAAAAAATGCACCTTCGACACAATCCGCAAACAGGTGGCGTTGATCATTTGCTTTCGACCCATGCACAACACAAGGCTTGCCACAAAACAATGATCAATGACCAGACTACGTTCGACGACCGTCGGGTACGATGTCCGAAATTGGGGGGAGAGGTTACTTTTGCCTATTGCCGACAGGAAGCGGGGGATCTACCCTGCCAACGAGTGGTCCTCTGCTGGCATTTATATTTCCCCATAGAATCGCATTTGGAAAAAATCCTCACCGATGATCAACGAAAACGCTTCTTAAGCCAACAGCCAAAGGACAAAATAACCACCTTGGTTGAATTGATTGAAGAGGCAAAAAAACGTATGGGATGAGCTTACAAGGAATAATCAACAATAGCTTTTTTTAGGCTACACATCACCGGTAGGTTCTATTCCATATTTTTTTAATTTGATCCTCAGCGTTTTTCGATCAATACCGAGTAGTTGGGCCGCCTGGGTCTTGTTTCCATTGACACCGGTCAGGACCTTTACGATATGCTCACGTTCCATTTCCTCAAGGCGGATCGGCTCCGAACCCACGATCTGGGAAAGCACCGTATTGGAATACACGAGATCCCGAGACGAAATGGTTTCTTCCTGGGCGAACACGATGAGCCTTTCCACCGTGTTTTCAAGTTCACGGACATTGCCCGGCCAGCTGTATTCGGTAAGCGCCTTCATGGCATTGGCGGAAAAGCCCCCGACCCGCTTTCCCTGTTTCTTGGCAAAGATTTTCAAAAAGTGATCGGCCAGCAGTGATATATCCTCTTTCCGTTCCCTCAGCGGCGGCAAATAGATGGACACCACATTGAGTCGAAAAAAAAGATCTTCTCGAAAAAGACCCTTGGATATGGCTTTGTGCAGATTCCGATTGGTAGCGGAAACAATGCGGACATCCACGTTGACTACTTTGTGATCGCCCACCTTTGAAATGGATTTTTCCTCCACCGCTTTTAATAGCTTGGCCTGAATTTCCAGATTGATATTGGATATTTCATCAAAGAAAAGGGTTCCCCCGTGGGCCATCTCAAATTTTCCCTGCTGGGTTGAATCGGCCCCGGTAAACGCCCCCTTGACATGACCGAACAACTCGCTCTCAAAGAGCGTTTTGACCAAAGAGCCACAATCGACGGAAACAAAGGGGTAGCCATTTCTGGCGCTCATCTGGTGGAGCTTCCGGGCCACCAAGCCTTTTCCGGTACCACTTGGACCCTGCAGCAATACGGTGCTGTCTGTAGCGGCTACCATGTGGACCATGTCTTTGACCTTTTCCATGGCATCGCTGCGGCTGATGATCTCAACCGGCTTAAAGACCCACTTGCCCACCCCCGGTTTACGGGCTTGCCTTTTATGAGAGAAATGACGGTTCCGGAGCGCCCGTTCGACCAGCCCGATAAGTTCATCGGGAGTGAAGGGCTTGGCGATAAAGTCAAAAGCCCCGAGCTTGATGGCCTGAACCGCTTTTTCAATGGATCCATGCCCTGAAATCATGACGACGATAGCATCGGGATCGACATCTTTGATCTCAGCCAGAATAAACAGCCCGTCCTCTCGGGGCAGGTTCAAATCAAGAAGAACGAGGTCAAACGACGAATTCTCCAACAGTGTCAGACCCTGCTGACCGCTTTTTGCCAGCGCAGTCCTGTAACCTTTTCGAGATAGCGTCTGGTGGCAGGCATCCCGCATAAAAGCATCATCGTCAATGACCAGTATGTGATATGTTCTTGCCATAAACGCCCATTTCCTGCGCTACGCCTTTTTCAGGTTTCATGCACCTGGAGGCAGGAAGATAGTAAAAATAGAACCCTGATTCCGTGCACTTTGAATGGTAATGGTCCCCCGGTGCTGCTCAATAATCCCATGACAAATGGAAAGGCCCAGTCCGGTTCCTACACCCCTTTCTTTGGTTGTAAAAAACGGCTCAAAAATCCTGTCCAGGTGGACCTCCGGTATACCGCAACCCGTATCCGAGCATGTGATACGCACTTGATTTGTCTCGGGAACAAATGCCGTCTCGATACACAAACTGCCCGCGCCGCTCATCGATTGCGCTGCATTGGTAATCAGGTTAACAAACACTTGCTCCAGCTTGTTTTCTATTCCTTGAATCCCGGGAAGATCCGGATCGAGACATGTCTTGACGGTAAGACCTCGTAAAAGCACGTGGTCTTCCATAAAACCAACGACATTTCGAATAACCTCGTTGATCTGAACAAGACTGTGTCGAAGTCTTTCCTCATGGCCGAAATCGAGCAACCCTTGAACGATCATCTTGCACCGATGGGCCAGCTTGTTGATCTTGACAACATTTTCCAGGTTGGGATCGTCATCAGCCAAATCGTCCAAAAGCAGGTGGCTGTACATCAGGATACCACCCAGGGGCGTATTTAACTCATGGGCAATCTCACCCGCCAGCCTGCCCGTTGCCTTCAAACGCTCGGATGAAAGCAGCTTTTCATCTCGTTTTGACATTTTCTCCATACATCCACAGAATTTAAATCAAATATATTGAAAAAACGTCAAAAAGCAAGTCCGGGTCTTAAAAAAGCCACGGACCGAAAACCGCTCACCAGGCACAGGAAAGACGTAAAACCAAACGCTCATAACGCTGGACATAGGCTATTGGTCGGTTGGTTGAGCGGTAACACATGCAAAAAACAGGGAACGTCGACTCGCCGACGGTGAATAAAAGGGCCGAGAAAATGGCCATTTTTTAAACTTCGTGCAGGACTCTGATCTTTGCGTCAATGAGCTCCTTGTGGGTCAGACGCAACAGGTTGGCCAGCTTGTGCATCAAGTAGTCCTCGTGTTTGTCGAGTCTGCCGTCCATATAGGCAACCCGCCACACGGTTTCCATGATCCGGCGTTTTTCATCTCTGGAATAGTTCTGATTGATCAAGTTGGTAAATTGCCACAAGTCAACGCTTCCGTTCAGTTCGTCCTGGGAGGCCTGAAGAAGGGATTGGGCATGTTCGTCGGCCAACCGGAAGTCTTTTTTAAGAATCGCCACGATGGATTCCTTTTCCGAATCACTGAACTCCCCGTCAATATTGGCCATTTCGAGCAAAATGGCGCCGGCGGCAATGCGCGTGTCATGAGAGGCATTGGTACTTTCCTCCCCGGCCCGCGATTTTTCACTTTTGCCGAAAAACCTCTTCACAAGATCGATCATACGCAGATCTCCGTTTGTCCTCGTTTTGATAGCCCCGTTCACAAGCCTCAGGGCCGGTAGTTTATGAATGGAGTCATTTCAAAGCGTTTTTCATAGTCCGGAACCCATCGTGTGTCAAGAGGAGGGCGCAGCACAAATCCGCCGCCAAAAAAGTGGGCTACGGCTACAATGGACCGCGGTTGTATTTGTTTCGTTTAGAGATCTGCAAATTCGGCACTATGCGAATTGACATGCGATGTTTGAACAATCGGATATTGAATGTGATTCTTCAAATGCCCTGCTCTTCGGTTGACTCTTTTCGGTTTTGTTGCGATAAAATCGTTACGCGGTTTCGTTGAAATACGTGTGCGCCGTTCAGATTGCCGGCAGTGTTTTGAGCGATCCCAGGAGGTCTGTCCGTTGTTCAAAACCATATTCGCAATGATGATCCTGTTTGCCGTGATGGGCTTCAGGCAAGGCCTCGTTTGGGCGGATCAGCCCCGCGACGTTGGGACCGGTCATCAGACATGGATCGCCGTTGTTGTCATTGCTATTGTCATAGGCACAGGCGCTGTCTTATCGTACAGGGATCAACGTATTAGAAACCTGGAAAAAGAAGTTCGCAAAAAAAACGATTCATTGCAAAGATCCGAAGAACAATACCGCAGCCTTGTGGAGAGTTCCGAAGACTTCATCTTCACCGTAAATGCCGGCGGGCATTTCCAATCGCTGAACAGTTTCACGGCCAATTTTTTTGGAGGCACCCCTTCCCAGTTTGTAGGCCGGCCGCTGTCCGTCCTTTTCACCAAGAACATTTCGTCCCAAGTGCTGCAGTTGGTTGAAACGGTTTTCCGCTTCGGCAAAAGCGTCAGGGATGAGTTCATGGTGACCACAGGCGAATACGAGGTGTGGCTAAGCGCCAATTTCATGCCGCTCAGAGATGAAAATGGCCGAATGGCGGCTGTGCTTTGCATTGCCAGAGACGTCACGGAAAACAAGAAGCTGGAAAACCAGATGATCAACACCGAGAAGATGGCTTCCATGGGAACCCTGGCCGCCGGGGTAGCCCACGAGTTGAACAATCCGCTGGGGGTTATTCTCGGTTTTACCGATCTCCTTCTGGAAAAATTCGATAATAACACCCAAGAACACCAAGACCTAAAGACTATTGAGCGCCACAGTCTGCACTGCAAACAAGTCGTGGAAAACCTGTTGAGCTTTGCTAGGCAAGGAGACGGCCTATCCGCCTATTGTGATATCTACGATGCGATCCATGAAATCATGGCCGTGGTCGGCCATTTCCTCGAAATGAGCCGCATTAAAGTCGCGCTTCATCTGACGCCCGGGCTTCCCAAGGTAAAAGGCGACGCCCGGCAAATGCAGCAGGTTTTTCTAAATCTAATCAATAACGCGGCAGCCGCCATGCCCGAGGGCGGAACGCTGAAAATAGCGGCCAAACAGGACAAAAACCCGGCCAGGGTGCGGGTCACCGTTCAAGACAACGGCCATGGCGTCAAGGCCGATCAACTGGAAAATATTTTTGATCCCTTCTTTACGACAAAGCGTGAAGGAGAAGGCACGGGCCTGGGGCTGTTCGTCAGTCATGGCATTATAACCAAATACGAAGGAACCATTACTTGCGAAAGCAGTACCGAAGAGACACCACAAAGACCCAGGGGCACCACTTTTATCGTGTCGCTCAAGGCCAAAGAGGAATGATTCGGGAAAAACCATTCGAGAAAAGGAGCGCCATGCAAGGAAAAATATTGGTGGTCGATGACGAAAAAGACATGCTGGCCCTTTTTAAGAGAATCATCACGGAGAAAACACAACATCAAGTCGAGGTGGAATACGACCCTGAAAAGGCCATCGAACAGGTTCGGCAAACACCGTTCCATGTCGTCTTTACAGACCTGAAGATGCCTAAAATGGACGGCATTGTCTTTCTGGAAGCAGTGCGGGAGCTGCAACCCCAAGCGGCCGTCGTGATGATGACCGCTTATGCCACCATAGAAACGGCCGTAGAAGCCACCAGAAAAGGCGCTTTGGATTATATCACCAAACCTTTCCGAAAAGAACGCATCCTGTTGACCATTGAAAGGGCCCTGGACTGGCAGGCCCTTAGGCGCGAGAACATGGCGTTGCGCGAATCGTTGGCCCATCAAAAACCCTTTCCGACTATGATCGGCTCGAGCAAAACAATGATTTCTTTGCTCGATAGGATCAAAAAAGTAGCCAGATCCACGGCAACGATCTTAATCGAGGGGGAAAGCGGCACCGGCAAAGAACTTGCCGCCCAAGCGATTCACGCCCACAGCAATCGCCCACAAGGACCTTTTGTGACCATCGATTGCACGGCCATTCCCGAACAGATCATCGAGAGTGAACTGTTCGGTCACCGGAAAGGGGCCTTCACCGGCGCTTGGAAGGATAAAAGGGGGTTGGTGGATGAAGCCCATGGAGGCACGTTGTTTCTGGACGAAATTGGTGAACTCAGCACCCTCATGCAGGGCAAGCTTTTAAGGCTTCTCCAGGACGGTGCCTACAAACCCGTGGGGGCTGTCAACACCAAGTATGCCGATGTGCGTTTCGTAGCCGCCACCAATCGTGACCTGAAAGAACTCGTTGGTCGAAAACAGTTTCGCGCGGACCTCTTTTACCGGCTCAATGTCATTCGTTTCCGCCTGCCTCCACTTCGCGAACGCCGGGAGGACATCCCCCTGCTGGCAAGGCATCTCATCGGAAAATACTCGGTAATCAACCATAAAACCATTGATGATATCGAGCCAAAAACCATGGCCATGCTCATGACAAGGACGTGGCCGGGAAACGTCAGGGAGCTTGAAAATGTCATAGAACGGGGCGTCATACTCTCCAGGTCCGGACAAATACACATCGACGATCTATCGACGGACGGTTGTGACGAAGTGTCTTCTCCGGATTTTCTTGAGGAAAAAACGTTTCGCCTGCCTTTCAGAGAGGCCAAAAACGCCGTGATTAAGAAATTCCACCGGCAATATATTCAGGCTTTACTTCAACAACACCACGGAAACATCTCCAAGGCCGCCGAACAGGCCGGCGTGCAACGTCAATACCTGCACCGCATTATCAAAGAAGAAGGTATTGAAGCCGAGGCATTTAAGTCGATCTAAGCAAAACAAAAAGACAAAAATAGTACCGACCCGACCGCCTTGTCCTATGCATCCGCAACAACCCTTTATATAGCCCCTCGCTGACATGTCACCTAAAAGTTTCACAACACAACCCACTGACATTGTGACCTATACGCCGAAAAATCACCGCACGATCCCCTCAACTGTAAACTGGTTGTTGACAAAAGAAGCCTCCGATCGCTGAGGAGATGCTTTGATGAAACAAGAATCCTCCATGATATTGATTGGTTATATCCGATGAAGATCAAAAACCCGCTTTTGGTATGCGACTTGCCTTATAACGGAACACCATGACGGACGTTCCCTTTAGGATCATGGACCAATGGTATCTTTGATGAAAAAACTTGCGGTCAAAACGATTGTCATTCCCATGGCGCCGGGCCTGTCGCCCAACCCCGCGGTGGCTCCCGAAGACAGAATTACCGACGCCCTGGAAGTCATGCTCGAAAATGACCTGAAACATATCGCCGTGGTCCAGGACAAGGAGATCGTGGGAATGATCACACTGGTAGACGCCTTGAACATGGTCGGCTTGAAACAGGGGAAAACACCCAAGAGGCCCCAAAGCCTCGTCGTGCATGGAAGAAAGATCGTTGTCGAAAAATAACGGAACCATAAAAGAGGGTGCCACCGGTGTTCCATCAAGTCTTTTTTCGACATATGGAACCACCACAAGGGCTCTTTTGTAGGAATCAAGGGGACATAAAAAAACAACCGGGAAGGGGGTGTCATGATATGTAACTGTTGCAGAAACGTGTTTCTTTCACGCAATATTTTCTCGCAATCTAACGAAGGAGGAGAATGATCATGAGATTTTTTAACGGATTGGGCCGGTTCATGATGATGGGCACAAGGGCCATGGCGAAATGGGAGGTCAACAACGCCAACATCATATTACGTGACCGCAAACGGCTCGCCCTGCTGGGCCTTATGCTTGTTCCCATCATTATTGGGGGCATTTGTTTTGCCGAGCAGTTTGCCGAGCCGCTCGGCAACATTATGCCGGACATTATCGGCGGTCACAAAGCCTACAGTCCCGCCTTTTACAATACCACCATTTTCGTTGTATCCATCCTGATCGGCATGGGCGCAGGGCTTATCACGGGATGTATCGGCGCGGGCGGCGGCTTCATCATCGCCCCGGCCCTTATGAGCGCGGGCATCAAAGGCATCCTGGCCGTAGGAACCGATCTTTTCCATATCTTTGCCAAGGCTATCATGGGAAGCGTGATTCACAGAAAACTGGGAAATGTGTCCGTTCCACTGGCCGTCGTTTTTTTGATCGGCGCCATTATTGGAGCCACGGCGGGAGGGCTCATCAATCGTTACTTTTATGAGATTAACCCGGTATTGAGTGATGCTTTTATTACCACCGTTTATGCCGGCATGCTGGGTTTTCTGGGGCTGTACGCCATGGTCGACTTCCTCAAGGCTCGAAAGGCCGGAGGAGGCGGGGATGCCCACGGCGGCGATGCCCACGGCGGTAAAGTGGAAGGCGCTGAAATGGGAGGCCTGCCCAAAAAGCTGCAAGCCGTAAAAATCCCCCCCATGGTCAAATTTGATTTCGACTTTGCCCCCGGCGGCCGCGGCATCTCCTGGGTGTTCCTGGTCATCAGCGGCGCCTTTGTGGGCCTGGCGGCAGGTATTATGGGCGTTGGCGGCGGATTTCTCACCTTCCCCATCTTTGTGTATGTACTGGGCGTCTCTTCCATGACCACGGTCGGCACAGACATTTTCCAAATTGTCTTTACAGCCGGCTACGCAGCCATTAGCCAGTATGCCATCTATGGCTTTATTTTCTACACCCTGGCCATGGGCATGCTCCTCGGATCGCTCCTGGGCATCCAAATCGGCGCCATGGTCACCAAGGTCGTTCCCGGCATCACCATTCGTGGTTTTTACGCCATGGCCGTGTTGGCCGGGTTTGTCAATCGCGGCTTTGCGCTGCCGGGCAAGCTGGGCACCATGGGATATATTCCCATTTCAGAGCATGTCGGCAAGATCTTGGATACCATAGGCATCTGGGCCTTTTTTATCGTGATTGGAGCATTCAGCGTCTGGGTCATTGGTACCTTTCTCATGAACATCAAGACCCTAAAGAGAGAGGGGGTGCACTCATGATTATCAACAAAAAGGAATTTTTCGGCGGTACAGCCCTGATGGCGGCATTCATCGTTGTGCTGGTTATTATGTTTATGCCTGTCTTTGATGGAAAGAACGGCCTGGACTACTTGGATTCGCTATATAACTCCATATCCAAGGGATCGGCCTATTACATCCCGAAGGTCAAAGAAGCAACCGACGAATTCGCCGGCCAGGCCGTCAGCGTCACATTGCACTTTGAAGATGCGGATCGCGCGCGCCAGACCGCGCCGCTGTTCATGCAGGCAGGCGCCATGGTAAACGCAGCAGGCAAGGAATTGAGGGTCAGCGGAGATCTGTCTAAGATCATGGCCGCCGCCTTGGCCGACGCGGATGCCATGTATCATAACCAGGAAGAGGCGCTCTTAGCCAAATACGGCTATGACGGCAAACGGGCACTGCTCAATTGGTGGGTGGCACTTACCTACATGGAAAAGGGCCTGGAAAAACAAAAGATGTTCAAGGAAGCCAAGGTTGTTTCCAACGCAAACAAGAGGGCTATCGAGTGTTCCTACAATTATTATGGGATCGAAGCACAAAGCATCGGCGACAAGGTGGGCATTGTCATCTTTTCGTTGGTCTTTTACGTGGTCTATACCATGTGGTACGGGTTTGCCATCTTGTTCATGTTTGAAGGGTGGGGACTGAACTTAGGGCACTGATGCACAAGAACGAAACCATGCCTGCGGGGTCGCCTCGACCCCGCAGGCATCATCTCGCAATCGGCTATGACTGCGTGCTTTCCGTTCGCCGGCACGCATCACGGTAAAGAACGCATTCATGAATTTCTTTCAACTGTTCGTTGAGGTAATAGTTCACGGCCCTCTTGTTGGTCATAACCATGTCCAGTTGCCGGGTATGCATGATTAAGTACCCCAGAACCTTCAGTCGTTTCAGCAAAAAATCAGAACCATATCCCTCGATCCGGGCGCTCATGAAATCTTTTTCGACTTGAATTCGAAAATCGAACGTCTTCAGGATTTGTTCGATCAATCGAAGCCGCAAAACCCGCCGATCGAAGTCGGCGCCGCCGCCCCTGTACCCAAATGCCACATAGTTTTCCTTGGCCCTGTCATTGATAAACGCCTGTGCGCCGGCAAGATGATAGCCGAAACGACAGGTCAGATCGCAGAAGTGTTTGGAGATCATGACATAATTCTTCTCCGCATAAGGCGACCGCCGCGTAAAGACCAAAGAGGGATCCATGGTGGAACGAAACATGACGGAAAGAAACCCCTTGGTGTCTACCGGCGGCGGGCCTTTCCACGGCACAGCCGTAATGCCTTCCCAAATGGCCAACATGGGTACGGAAACGATGTTTCCCAGAGCCACGGCATCGCCCATAACCGGGACCTTGAAACCATCATCCAAGTCCATGACCCACCATCTCATGGGAATTTCGCACACCAATTGCTTGCTGGTACGCTCCGGGAAATAATGTTCTTTTCCAAAACCAAACATTTCTTTGACGGATTTTTCGTGGCAAAAACGGGAAATATCGTGCAGGGTCTTGCACTGTTCGGCTACAAAATGCTTGTCTTCCGGATCGGTGAGATTGAGAGGGGCGATCTGTTTCAATACAGCTTCCAGTGTGTCGTAGACAGGGCTTCCCTTCATGGGGTTTGCTCTGGTACAACCGTCTTCTCCAACAAGGCCCTCGGGTTTTCCGGCATACACGCAACTCCCATCCGCATCCACGGTGACAACGGCACCGTCGGGAATATGGGCCGTGGCCTGCGGCATATTGAAAAGCGCGGGGATTTTCATTTCCATGCAAACCGTGGCCAAATCCCCGGCGATGCTGCCGTGGTCCGAAACGACGGCCACTGCACGACCCAACAACGCCGTCCACCGGGCCAAACCGTGCTTGACGACCAAAACCCCGCCTGGAGCAAACCGTTGCAGATCCATGTTGTTATCGACGAAAAAGGCGGGACCGCCGGCAACACCTGGGCTCGCCGTTTGTCCACCTTGCACAAGGATAGACCCGGCTGCTTTTTGTCTGGACTTATCACCCGGAAATATTGACTCCGGACCTATGTCTCGCATGGCGCGAACCTGCAAAATATGAATACGTCCTTGTGTGTCAATAGACCACTCAATCTCCTTTGGCTTCCCGTAATAGGCTTCCAGATCCGTCGCCAAAGTTGCCAGCGTCAAGGCCTGTTCGTCGGTAATGGATGGCGCATCGCTGTTCTCGCCGGCCGTCTTCATCAAACAAATACCCTCCCGGGGCAGGCATACGAATCGGTCCTCCTTGCGCATAATTTCCTTTTTCACAATTCTCTTACGAGTCTCCTTGGAGACCACAAAAACATCCCACGTGGTTGTGCCGTCCATAACCGGTTTCGAAAGCCCCCAGACAGCATGAATCGTCACCACATTTTTTCGAATCCCGTTTGGATCCCGGCAATACATAACACCGCCGGCGACAGCATCCACCATGGCCATTACGCCCGCACACATGACGATATCTTCATCACGGAACCCGGCATGTAAACGGTAAATCAGTGCCTCGGGGGCGTATTTCGTGGCCAGCACCTCTTGGTACGCATGGGATATGTTCTTTCCACCTACGTTGAGAATAGACCGGTAGTGGCCTGCAAACGACGTCCGTGTTTCCTCTTCCCCAACAATACTCGTTCGCAGGGAGACATTAAGGCCTGTTTTGCCTGCCTTTTTCTCCAGGCGTTGATAAGCAAAACCCAAGGCCTGATCCAGTGCCGGGGGTAACGGCGAATAGATGATCAACTCCTGTATGGCCGCACTGGCCTTGTGCAAACCCGACAGGTCTTCCGGATCCAGAAGTTGCAGCCTGCGATCGATCTCTTCTTGAAGACGGTTGTGACTCATAAAAAGCCTCTCGGAGGCCGCCGTGACAACAAACCCGTCAGGCACAGGAAAACGGAGTCTATTTTTGATCTCTCCCAGGGTGGCCATCTTGCTTCCCACCTGGTCCGCCATGTCCTTGTTGACCACCTCCAAGGGCAAAATGGGTTCTCCTCCGGGCAGGCTGTTCGGCTGCGACAAAATGGGTTTCATGGCATCATGGATTGTATCAAAGATATCGTAGAGCACCTCATATCGGTGAGAAGAGATGGCATTCACATTTTGAATCATCTTAAAGACATTTACCGAAATAGCCGTGCAACCGGCCCGAATAAAGGCCATGCCGAAGCTTTGACTCCCGAGAAGGGTTCGTTGCATATCGGACATGACCTCCAGGACAGCATTGTTGGCATTAAGAACCGTCCTGAAGTCAAGATATCGCGACCGGAACAAGGCGCGCAGCTCGTCCGGACTGGGCTCATCATGAGACTTCTTCGACCTTTTGAAAAAACCCTTAAGGAATTCTACAATCCCAGACATAGGCATCCGATTTTCGGAAAGAGGCCGGCCGTTTTTGCCGCCGGGAAAGATTCTCGCCGTCAGTTGCCCGGCAAACGGTCCAAACACGTCACTGACTTCCCATTTTGACCGTCCAGGCGCAGTTAGACACCATGTATTACATATCTCCGGCCTCTGCAATGGATATCCATTAAATGGTCACCGTCCTCCGGATTTGCGCCTTTTCCGCAAACAACTTTTTCCGATTCAATCAGGATTATGGAAGTCCGGCGGCGCTCGTTTGTTTTGAACTTTCCCATATCCGATAGCTAATCCAAGACGCGTTTCCCATATGATCTTGTTTTCCATCTGTGCGGCTGCCCCATGAAATTGAAACGTAGTACTACACCCAACTCATTTTGTTTGAATTTTGTGGGCTATAAAATCAATGGGAGCAAAACTGAATTTTGGGCGAAAAAGAACAGTATATCTTGCAGACTGTAGGTTGGTTGGTCATAACCGCCGGCACAGGAGGGGCTTTAAAAATGGCAACCGCTCAGAGCGGTTGTAAAACTATGGGCCACCTCAAAGGTGGTAGATTCTTACATGAGCAACTTCAATTGATCGATTCTGCGATCTTCTGATTCTTGATGTTTGATGCATTCTCGGATCGAACCTTCATCTTTTAACAAGGCGGATTAGATGGTCATTCCTGGCAAACAGTGAGGCAGGGCCGTCCGGCCCTGCCTCGTAAATTGAATGCCCCTTTTCTACTAAGATAATAGGTTGTCGGCTCCCCAATTCATCGCCTAATGCGCAATCGCGGTCAGGCTTAATCCATTCGGCGGCGCGGGAGCTTGATGGTCTCCTTGCACGCTGATGGTTACAGATTCAGAATCGCTTTGAGCAGGCGATCCGTCGTCGGTCACCGTAAAGGTCACATCGTAGCTGCCCGCAGCGTCGTAGTCGGGCGTCCACGAAAATGTCCGCGAAACCGCATTGAAACTCGCCCCGGAAGGAAGGCCGCCCGCAGAATACGTCAGCGCATCGCCGTCCGCATCGCTCGCTGTAATCGTAAACTCGAGCAATTGACCCTCCGAAACGCTCTTTGCGCCAATGGCGCCAAGCACCGGCGCGCGGTTTGGTACATAGGTTGCTTCGTTGGAATCGGAACTCTCATTGTTTGAGACATCAAAGGCCCTGGCCACAAAATGGTATGTCGTCGCATCATTGAGACCCGCGATTGTGCACGTCGTGGCGGTTCCCTCCCAGTCCGGATGATCGTAATTATATTGTTGACCGTCTTCCCGAGCGAAGATTCTGTAGCCGGCAAGGTCGTCTTCACTGTTTGAATCCCATCCCAAGGAGACATCGACGCCGCAGACCGGTTGCGCGGTAACAAGCAAGAAAAATGCTATGGTGGGGAACAATGCGGTGAGAAACGACGTAGAGCGCCATGTGCGTGGCATCTGGTTTTTTTTTGCAATACGGGATGATGACATCATGAGCACCTCCAGGTTTTTCGGTTGGCCTCACGAGACACAGCCGCCCAAGTGGTGCTGCATCCGTTCGGCAGCCCTGCCGCCATATCCTTTCTAAGATGTAGGCCGAAGGCTTTGCGTCCCATTCTTTCGAATGGTTTGCCTTGATCGAACGGCTTCCATGTTCACAACCCTACAAAAACGTATTCTAAGAAGAAGCAGAAGGTATGCCACAGGTTCTTACAAGAACGCGTCAATGGCGCTTTGAAAAGAGAAAACAGAGGGTTATCAACCGAAACCAAAAAACATCTCTCCCGCCCCACAGGCCGGCTGTCCAATTTAAAAACGAGTCTGCGAAATTCAAATGCCAAAATTGTATTGTATTCCCAGATTGAATTCGCCAGTGTCATTTTGGGGCTCTTTCAATTTCAGACCAAGATCTGACATCTGTTGGCGAGCCATCGCAAGTCCTGCCCCGGCGTCGATCATCGTCGATGATCTTTGAAATTCGGCGTCCTTTAAAATCTTCAATCGCAAAATATATCGTGAACCCTCTCCAATGAAGACGATCCGCGAAACCTCTCGTTTATAAAAATTGCCTCCGGTAGCAGTGATAGCCAGTACCTGTGTTGCTGATTTAGGCGTATTGAAATTGCCGCAGGCAGGGACATTTGGCTGGTCTCAATCAAACCGCGATTTCTCGCGGCACCGATGCTCGATCGATTGCAGGTATGAACTGAACCGCTACGCGGATATTTCGTTTTCGTCCTTTCCGGTCTGAACATCGACTGGTCTCGCCCCCAGATTCTCCCCTAAAATTATACTGGCCCCACACCTCCTTGGTGGATAAAATCCGCTCAGATCCACTAAATCCAATCAAGGAGGTACAATCATGAGTAGCGAACTGAGAACCCGGCTTATTACCCAAATGGACTTGCACGGATTAGCCCCAAACACGCAAAGGGGCTACGTGATGTGCGTAAAGGCATTGGCCGCGTATTACAAAGAATCGCCAGAGAAGCTGACGGATGAACAAATACGGGCCTATTTTCACCATCTTCTCAAAGAGCGCAAATTGACCAAGCGTTCATGCCGCAGGTATCTGACCGGCCTGATATTTTTTTACCGGAACGTTTGCAAGCGGGAGGTCAATGACCGTTTTGGCCTTCCATATTGGCGCGAAGAAAAGAAGCTTCCCATCGTTTTAAGCATTGAAGAGGTCACACGGTTGCTGTCGTGCGAACACAATCTTAAGCACCGGGTGCTGTTAAAAACGATTTACAGCGCCGGACTTCGTGTCAGCGAGGCGGTTCGGCTCCAGCCCCATCACATAGAAAGTGATCCGTCCAGAATGCTGATCCGCATTGAAGACAGCAAAGGCCAAAAAGACCGGTACACGGTTCTTTCAAAAAATCTCCTCAAAGAATTGAGGCTATATTGGGAAAAATACCGACCAGGAAAATGGCTTTTTCCCGGCCACGGGGGCAAGCATCTTACCACCGCTGCAGCCTCGCAAGTCTTTTACAACGCTAAAAAAAAGCCGGCATAAAGAAAACCTGCGGTATCCACAGTCTGCGTCACTCCTTTGCAACCCACTCTCTTTACCGAGGCACTGATCTTTATACGATCAGCAAACTCCTCGGGCATGCATCCGTAAAAACAACTACCATATACCTTCACATCATCCCCGAAAGGTTTGTCGAGCTTAAAAGCCCTCTGGATCATCTTGATTTGGAATAGGAGGGCTTAAGATGAAAAGAACCGACAAACCGGAAGTGGCAGACATCTTTCGTATCTATGGAAATGACTACCTAAAAAACTACCCCCTGCCTCACGTCCACAAAAAGGTGATGCGCCATATCACCGCGTGCAGGACGGCCGAACTGGGCGGCCACATAGAACAGTGCGATCGTTGCGGTTTTAAACGCAATGCCTACAACTCATGCCGCGACCGGCACTGCCCAAAATGCCAGTGTCTGGTCAAAGAAAAGTGGCTCAATAACCGTAAGGCCGAACTGCTGCCCTGCGGTTACTTCCACCTGGTCTTTACGTTGCCCCATGAGCTCAATCCAATCATCCTCTGTAATAAAACCGTTACCCTGGCGATCCTGTTTGCTGCCGTAAACGAGACCTTGCAGGCATTTGCCCGGGACCCGCAGTGGAGACTGGAGGGGCGGTTGGGCTTTATAGCCGTTTTACACACATGGAGCCAGACGCTCATGGACCACTTCCATCTGCATTGCATTGTTCCTGGCGGGGCGTTGTCTTTTGACAAGACCCGATGGGTACCGGCAAGAGACTCTTACCTGTTTAGGGTCGAGTCGTTGGCAAAGGAGTTTTGTAAACGGTATTTGCAAAAGTTGGAAAAAGCTTTTGTCGATGGGAAGCTCATCTTCCCTGGAAACACACAAATCTACGGTTGCCCCCGCAGATTTAAAAAAATGATCCAATCGCTTTTTCGAACCACGTGGATTGCGTATGCAAAACGCCCCTTTGCCGGACCACAACAGGTACTTGAATACCTCGGCCGGTACACCCATCGGGTGGCCATCTCAAACAACCGCGTTGTCTCTATAGAGGACGGCAGGGTCACCTTCACTTATAGAGACCGAAAATGCAATAATGAAGTCAAAAATATGACCCTGGATGCCAGCGAATTTATCCGACGTTTTCTTTTACACGTCCTACCAGACGGGTTTATGAAAATCAGATATTTTGGCTTCCTGGCAAACACCAACAAAAAGGCGTGTATCTCGCTTTTGAGAAAACTTATCGATCCGACGGCTCAGTCGCCTGAAACAGTTACCGAAACGCCCCAGGAAATGATGCTGCGCTTGACCGGTGAGGATATTACCTGTTGTCCTCAGTGCCAGAAGGGGAAAATGATGAAAGTACAAACGTTGCACAAACCGAATGTTGATACATCGTAGTCGTATTGCTGCTTATTGATTGCGGGAATAACTCAATCTGCTATTTGAGCGGAACAGGAGAAGTATGTCTCGGAGTCACTGTTTTTATGAAAATCGGTAAAACTTCGAATCTCTCTGAGGTCGTCTTGATACGATTTGAACTTTTTACGGCAACAGCTCCCGCCATTTTGACGTCGTGTGTATCACCGGTTGCCTCCTGCCGGGTTATACAATCCCCATAGAAGCACCACGAACATCAACGCGGTGTCAGTTCTCACGTTTTATCAATAATTGCCTAATGTTAAATCGAATTGTGCCGGACATCTTCTCTTTGCAACTATTGATAAAACGCTTCCCTATACGTAACAAAATTTGATTCCCTATTGATATCGGATGGTTATATGGAGTTATAATTTCATATTTTTTTTCTTTTTCTTGGCGCCCTGGCGCGAGAATCCATCAACCGGATAACCCCAGATCGACCTTTGCGCCATCACTGTCGAAGATGTCTACAATCTGCACATCCAGAATAAATATTCTCTCTTCCGAAACGCCCCGCTCGACCAGATGTCCCTTGATCCCAAGCGCCCGCTCTTGGGCAAGCCGGCGCAGTGAAATGTCGTCCACCCGTATTTCTTTGACGAGCCGTTTCTTGGCCGCGTCCGCAACGACCTGAGGATCCAACACCGGCTTTTCAGAATCCGGATCATCAGATGTCGGCAACGGAGCTGCCTGGACGGCATCGGATTCCGCATCATTGGCGGACGGTTCCGGTTCCGTTGTCAAGAGCGCTTCCGGGTGTTCACCGAATCGCTCGATATAGGTTTGGATCAAAAGACGGTTTTCTTCCTCGTTGGAAAGGACAATAGCCTCCGCTTCGGCGGGATGTTCGATTCCTTTGGACACCAGTTCCGCAAACCGGAGGCGTTTTAACTGATTGAGCAAAATCCTTTCAGCCAGGGCCGCTTTGTCATGGAAGATATCTGCCTTTGCCTTGATCTCAAGCTGCAAAGCAGGGCGTTCAAGCAGGGCCTTGGCGAGTTTATCCAGCTTTTCCCCCTGATCGGCATTCAGGGTGGAACGACCAAAGTCAAAGACCACGAAGCTCATTTCTTCACCATCACCGCCCACCAGCCGGGCAAGTAAATTGAAAGGGGACGTGACGATTTTCGTGACGAGGTTCACAACCGCCTTGACAATAATTTGGCCGTAGCTGAATTCAGGGTCATCGAGATTTCCGCGTACCGGAAGATCCAGGTCAATATTTCCGTGACGGTCTTTGAGCAAGGCAAGGGCCAGCCTTACCGGCAGTTTGGTGGCATCCGGGCTGTCCACCTGGTCTCCCAGTGTAAGTTGATTCACCACCACCTTGTTCTCTCCCACCAGGATGTTCTCAGATAGTTTGTACTGGAGATCCAGAGACAATTTGCCCTTTTCAACCGCGTATCCCACAAAACGCCCCGAGTAGGGTGTAAAGGTTGTGAGTTCGATATTCTTGAAAGAAAGCGCCATATCCACATAGGCCTCCGGACTCAAGGGATTTACCTGCCCGGCGATGTGTACCGGCGCATATTTGTCCACCCGGCCTTTCAGCAAGACATCCGCCCTGGCGGACGGATCTGAGGACAGGCTTTGAATGGTCCCCTGAAGATCGTGAATTCCGGTAGCAAAATTGGGTTTCATCGAAAAGTCCGAAAAATGGGCGGAGCCGTTCTCAACCCGGACTTGGTCAATAGTAATCGGCACGGCCTCCTTTTCAGATTCAACGGCCTCTGCAGCCTGCCCCGCAACCGATAATATGGCCTGCGGGTCCTCGGCAGGCACGAACACCTGGGAGATATTCACTGTTTTGTCGGGCCAAATGATTACCCTGGCGTAGGGCTCATGAGCCGCAATCTCGGCAATGTGAAGCTTTGTAGGAAGGTAATCAAATACCAAGTCATGAAACACAAGAGACTTCCACTTCAAAAAATCCTCCGCCTCCTGTGGATCGAAGGCCTCAAAACCATTGACGTGTACTGCCCCTGCGTAGCGGATTTCCGGTCCATCAACACCCAAAGCCCGGTACTTCAACCGACCATCCAACTCTACTGTCCCACTGACCAGCTCCAGCCGGACCACCGTATCGATGTAGGGTTGCCAAGGGATCAAAGAAAACGCATTCACCTTGAGGACGAGATCGGCCGATATGGGGTCGACGGTCACGGGACCCGTCAGTGCCACGGTGCCGGCCTGGTTGACTGTGAGTTGCAACGACACCTCTGCCTGCGCGTCTTTTTCGTTGCTCAAATTCTTTAACGTCAGATTGATTGGCGTCAAGTCCACGCCCACAGGCTTTTCCAGAGTCCGATTTTCAAAAAGAACGCCGTAGTTTTCCAGCGTTAGTTCTTTTATGTTGAAAAGCCAAGGCCCGCCATGGGATTCCGCTTGATCCGACGACTCGGGGGATGTCTCCTGCGTTTTTTTTCGGGCATCTTTTTGCTGCACGTCTTCTTCCCGGGCATCTATTTGCTGCGCATCCATTTGCTGGGCATTCATGGCAAACAGTTCGCTGAAATTCAACGTGCCGCCGGGCGTAATCCAGCCCTTGACTTTGGCATCTTTCGAGTGGACCAACCCTATGGTAGCGTTGGTGCCGATCAGGTCTGCATTGATGCCTTCCACCAGAAGCCGGGGCACTGAAATAAGGGGGTCTTTTTGCCCTTTCTCAGAGAGCATGAAATGCTGCAACCTGAAAACACCGTTGGTTATCTTAACAATGGGGGTCTCACCGGAAAAGTCGGCAATATATTCACCGCCTAGATTCATCACGCCGTCAAGGATCTCAAAACGAACCTGGTCCTGAAGGTATTCCCACAGAATGCGCTTCGGAACGGCTGTTATTTCCAGGCGTCCTTGGGAACGAAACGGATTGACGGACAACTCCCCCTGCCAACGTACAGTTCCTCCCCTTCCCAGGTCGGCTGTGAAGGCATAGGGGCTGTCCTTATCTCTTCTGGTACTGAAGTTTTCCAACAAAAGCCCCAGGGGTTGGAGCTCGGCCCGGAAAGGCGTTGGTTTTGAAAAATCCTGGAACAAAACGCGTCCCTGTTCGATCTGGAGTTGATAGACAATAATAGGCGGCACCGTGCCGCTTTCATCCGGCTCTGGTGCCGGTCTTTCCGAGGCAAGCAAGAGGTCTGAGAAATTGAGTCGGCCGTCTTCTAAAACCCGAACCCGGGAATCAAGACCCACCAAACGGATTTGCCCAAAGGTGAAGGCACGGCGAAAAACAGAGGATAGCTGAAAATTGACGTACAGTTCTTCAAAACCAACAAAAGGTTCGCTGTCAAGATCGGCCATGTTAAAGCCGGCCACGGTGACCGAAAGCGCAAAGGGGTTTATCTTGACCTTTTCTACGGTGGCATTACGCCTGAGCTGTTCACCGATCCCTGCAACAAGCTGGCGTTTAAATATATAAGGCGCTATAAAAAAGCCGAAAGCGGCATAGAGGATAATCAATCCGCCTGCAGCAACGACCATTTTTTTCCAACGCGACGATCCATTCAAAAAAGCGGAAAGGCCCATGTAGCCATTCTCCTTTTGAGATCCCTTACTCAAACATAAAGCCACCACTTCTCGTGGTGGACCAGGAAAGGTTCTACTGATCCAGCGTGTAGGGTTTATTTATCAAGCACGAATTTCGAAATTCGGAACAAATCCAAAATTCAAATTTTCAAAAGAAATCTAAAGCGTCCAAGAAACGCAGCAACAATCAGTAGCATAAAGGGAGATCCACCGAAAAAATAAGATTTAGCGGTTATCCAAAAAGCTCAAGTTCCAGCGGCCTATGGGTATGGGGCCGCAAGCCGGGCAACTGTCTGAGCCGCTTAGGCCGAGTTGGGAGTGCCGCTACTCAGCCTTTCCGGAGGGCTTACAAACCATCA
>CAYSGJ010000224.1:0-13857 GCA_964430705.1 uncultured Desulfobacterales bacterium
AAATCCTTACCGGGAGGCCTTCCGGTTTTTGGGAAGGGCTCAACTACCAAAGTACGTCGGCACGCCCACCGCCTAGCATCTCCGGCAAACTCGGCAGCCGGTGGATCTGGGTTGGGTAATCGGGTTGTCCGAAACGTGTGAACATGATATTGGGCTGCATATTTTGTTGATATAGAAGTGGGACTATGGAGTTTGCAACATGGCGACAAAGGCATTGAAGGTCGGCATTATCCAATTCGATGTTCGCCTTGGCGATGTCGAAGGGAACCTTCGCCGGGCGAGCACGCACATAGCGCACCTGGCCGGCAAGGGCGTTGACCTGGCAGTGCTCCCGGAAATGTGGTCCACGGGTTTTGCGGGTGATCGTCTCGGAAAGCTGGCCGAGACGACTCCGGAAGTTCTGGACCAACTGGGCGGGCTGTCGAAACAAACGGGTCTTGTGATCATCGGCTCGCTGCCCGAAAAAACCAAAGAAGGTATCTTCAACACGGCCCATGTCGTGGATCAAGATGGCTCTGTGCGGGGATGCTATCGCAAAGTCCACCTTTTTTCGCCGACCCAAGAGGACCAATTTTTCTTGCCCGGAAGAAAAGCAGTGGTTGTCGACACGGCACTGGGCGCCATAGGGTTGATGATATGCTACGATTTGAGGTTTCCGGAGCTGTGCCGTTCTCTGGTTCTAAAGGGCGCACAAATGGTGGCCGTGATGGCGCAATGGCCGGCCGTGCGCATCGCCCACTGGGATGTCCTTTTGAGGGCACGGGCCATTGAGAATCAGGTTTTTGTCTTAGGCGCCAACCGGTGTGGGAGCGATGGCGCCCTGGCGTACGGCGGGCATTCCCGTATTTTTTCTCCCTCTGGAGAGGCATTGACAAAGGCCGGAAAGCAACCTGCCAGGCTGACGGCCGCCATCCATTTGGGCGACCTTGAAACCATTCGAAAACAGATTCCTTGTCTTAAAGAGCGGGTGCCGTCAGTCTATGGTTAAGAAAGTGGTTGAACGACAAAACCTGGCGAATATGTTGGCATCCCCCAAGGCGGCGGGCAAAAGGATTGTTTTTACCAACGGGTGCTTTGACCTCCTCCATGTCGGCCATGTGCGCTATTTGAAGGATGCCAAGGCCCAGGGCGATGTGCTTATCGTGGGTCTGAATTCTGATCGATCCGTTCGCCGGATCAAAGGATTATCGCGTCCCATCGTACCTGAAAATGAACGAGCAGAGGTTCTTGCATCGCTGGCCTGTGTGGACTATGTAACGCTTTTTGATGAACCGGATCCTTTGGTCACCATTGAAATGTTGAAACCTCAGGTCCTGGTCAAAGGGGCGGATTGGAAAGAGGAGGCTATTGTCGGCAAGGATTTTGTCGAAGCCGGCGGCGGCCGGGTCGTTCGTATCCCCTTGGCCGAGGGGGTTTCAACCAGCAGGATTATCGAGAAAATCGTATCCATCCATTGTGGTTGATGGGTTAGAGACTTTTATTTTCTCAGCAGATACAGAACAATGCTCAGGATGATGCTGATGATGATGCACGTGGTGATGGGAAAATAGAACTGGAAGTTGTCTTTTTTGACGGCAATATCACCTGGAAGCTTGCCAAGCCAGGGTACCTTTGGGATGCATACAAGCACAATGCCCATCGCCGTGATGACCAGGCCTATGATGATCAAGGTTTTCCCCATGTTGGAGAAGGCACTCATGGTGCGGCCTATTGATTAAGCTGGTCTATGATTCGGTTTTGAAAAACCAAGCCGTTACAGGGGCAGTCACAGCCGGGCGACGGCTCTTACATGAAAAACCGTATGCCTTGAAAGAATTCTAGGTGGGTTTTCAAATTCTGTCAAGCCACCCAACCCGCCCAGATCCACCGTCTGTTGGGTTGATGCCGAATATGCCGGGCCGCGCGTTTGGGGCACAGCCTTATTCGTCGTTTCCAAGGAGGATAGACCGGTTTTTCAATCTCCCCGAGTCCTTTTTAAAAAGAGAGGACATTGCTTTCTTTTGGACACGGGGGCGGGGAGGGATTGTGGATAGGGGAGTCCATCCTGCGAGAGTGATAACATGATGCCGATCCAAGAGGTCGTTTCGATTCTTTATAATAAAAAAATCGGACCGGATTATTTTCGAATGGCACTGGAGTGCCCTGCGTTGGCCGGGATGGCCCGGCCGGGCCAGTTTGTCATGGTCAGGGTTCCCGATATGCCGGTTCCCTTCTTGAGGAGGCCTTTTTCTGTTCACAGGCCGCTTATAGAGGCGGAAAAGCTCATTGGCTTTGAACTGTTGTATAAGGTGGTCGGCAAAGGCACGCGGGTGATGTCTGAGATGAAGGCCGGTGATCTTCTGGACGTGTTGGGACCGTTGGGTAATGGGTTTTCGTATTCCAAGGGGCTGAATCGGGCCTTTCTTGTTGCCGGCGGGGTCGGCGTTGCCTCCCTTTACTACCTCGCCCAAAGGCTTTCGGAAGACAGTGCCGCGGGAATGACCATCTTCTTAGGCGGATGCTCGGCGGCCGATATTTTGTGTGAGAAGGCGTTTCGAGCTATGGGGGCCGTGGTGATGATCACCACGGAGGATTGCAGCTTGGGCGAAACCGGTCTTATTACCCCGGTGGTTGATAAAACCATCCACAGTGATGGAAAACCGGACGTGATTTTTGCCTGCGGTCCGTTGCCCATGTTAAAGGCCGTCGGCGATATTGCCGCCGCCCATGGTGTGCCATGCCAGCTTTCTTTGGAATCGGCCATGGCCTGCGGCTTTGGGGTGTGCCTGGGATGTGCTGTGGAAACGGCTTCTGCTGATGGGGGCTATTGGCACGTTTGTAAAGACGGTCCGGTTTTTGATTCCAGGGATGTGTGCATATAAAAGGGTGAGAGGCAAGAGGCATCGGGCGGTCTGTTGCAGGGGGGCCGGGATTCGCAAGGAATATTTGTAAGAGTCTGGACACGCAATGCGAACAATCGGACAAGATGATTCAAGCACGCAACAAAGAAAAGAAGTTTTTCCCCCATAGCTTCACGCCTCTTGCCCTTACAGATTATTCGTCTTTGCCGACGGGTTATTGTATAGGCGGCAAACCGTATCGTAAAAAAATGAGAAATATAGTGATTGCGGAGACTCGGTTATGCACAAGGAATACAACCCGGAACTGATTGAATTGAAATGGCAGAGGGCTTGGCAGGAGCAAGGCCTTTTGCAGGTGGAAGAAGATTCCGCCAAAGAGAAATACTATCTTTTGGAAATGTTTCCCTATCCTTCGGGCAACATCCACATGGGCCATGTGCGAAATTACACGATCGGCGACGTGGTGGCCCGATACAAAAGGATGCGAGGATTCAACGTCTTGCACCCGATGGGGTGGGATGCCTTCGGCATGCCCGCGGAAAACGCGGCCATTGCCCACAACATTCACCCCGCCCAGTGGACCTATCAGAACATCGAGACCATGAAGGCGCAACTCAAGCGGCTCGGATTCAGTTACGATTGGAACCGGGAGCTGGCCACCTGTCGGCCCGAGTACTACCGTTGGGAGCAGTGGCTTTTCGTTAAAATGTTTGAAAAAGGGATGGTGTACAGGAAAAAATCTTCGGTCAACTGGTGTGAAACCTGCCAAACGGTGCTGGCCAACGAGCAGGTAGAGGCCGGTTCTTGCTGGCGTTGCGGCGAGGTGGTGTCCCAGCGCGATTTGGATCAATGGTTTTTCCGTATCACCGATTTTGCCGACGAATTATTGGAATACTGCGATCGATTGCCCGGGTGGCCCGAAAAGGTCGTCACGATGCAAAAGAACTGGATCGGAAAGAGCGTGGGGGCTGAAATCCATTTTCCCCTGGAACGCGGGCAAGGCCACATCCCTGTATTCACGACCCGTCAGGATACGGTATTTGGCGCGACCTTTATGGTCATGGCTCCGGAGCATCCCATGGTGAGCATGCTTTCAGCCGGCACGGAGCAGGAAGGCACGGTGAGGGCTTTTGTCGAGCGCATGCGCAGACAGGACAAGGTCAAGCGGACTTCTGAAGATTATGAAAAGGAAGGCGTCTTTTTGGGCGCTTATTGCCTAAATCCTTTTACAAAAAGAAAAATGCCTGTTTATACGGCAAATTTTGCCTTGATGGAATACGGCACGGGCGCGGTTATGGCTGTGCCGGCGCACGACCAGCGGGACTTCGAGTTTGCCCGAAAATATCATCTGGATGTGGTGGTGGTTATTGAGCCTTCGGGGATGTCTCTGGACCCCCGGGCCATGACCGAAGCCTATGTGGGTGAGGGGCTGCTGGTGCGATCCGGGCCCTTTGACGGGATGGAAAATCTCAAGGCGTTGGGGGTCATTGCCGACCACCTGGAAAAAAAAGGCCTTGGCAAGAGGGCGGTCAACTTCAGGCTCAGAGATTGGGGGATCTCGCGCCAGCGGTTCTGGGGCGCGCCTATTCCTATTGTGTATTGCCAAACGTGCGGCGTTGTGCCTGTGCCTGAAGAAGCGTTACCCGTGCTCCTGCCCGAGGATGCCAAATTGTTGGAAGGGGGCAAGTCTCCGTTGCCCAGCCTGGAAGGTTTTGTCAAGACTGCATGCCCCACATGCGGGAGAGCCGATGCCAGGCGCGAGACGGATACCATGGACACCTTCGTGGAATCTTCCTGGTATTTTGAGCGTTATTGCAGTCCACGCTACGCCGAAGGGATGTTCGACAAACAGGCGGTGGCATACTGGATGCCTGTGGACCAGTACATTGGCGGCATCGAACACGCCATACTCCACCTGCTTTATTCCCGTTACTTTACCCGCGTTTTAGAGACGTTCGGACTGGTCGGCTACAAGGAGCCCTTTACCCGCCTGTTGACGCAAGGGATGGTGTGTAAAGAAACGGCCAAATGTCCCGAGCATGGTTTTTTGTTGCCTCAGGAGGTGCTGGATCAAGACGGTGCGCAGGTCTGTGAAAGGTGTGGCAGACAGGTGGATGTCGGCCGGATCGAAAAAATGTCCAAATCCAAAAAAAATGTGGTGGACCCCAATGTTTTGATTGAAAAGTATGGGGCGGACACCTTGCGGCTATTCTGTCTTTTTGCGGCGCCACCGGAAAGAGATTTGGACTGGAGTGATCAGGGGGTTGAGGGGGCTTATCGGTTTTTAAAAAGGACTTGGCGGTTGTTGGAAGAACATGCCGGCGGTCTGTGCGGCGTCGCCCCTTTTGACGGCAATCAAGCCCTGACCGGCCGTTCGGAGGCCCTCTTTAGAAAGACCCATCAGACCATCAAACGGGTGACCGATGATATTGACAGGCGGTTTCATTTTAATACGGCGGTCAGCGCCGTCATGGAACTGGTCAATACGATCCAGTCGGTGTTGCCGGGACTTCTATCTGAATCCACCGGTCGGCCCGTGTTGCGATCCGCCTTGGAAACCGTGGTGATATTGTTGTCTCCTATCGTACCGCATCTGGCCGAGGAACTGTGGGAGGCCCTCGGCCATTCCCACAGTGTGATGGAGGTGGTGTGGCCCGGTTACCTTGAAGACGCGATTCAAGAAGACGAGGTTCTCATGGTTATCCAGGTCAATGGCAAGGTTCGCGGCAAAATGCACGTATCAGTGGATACGGACGAAGACAAGGTCAAAGAAATCGCGCTGGCGGATGAGAGGATCGTGGCACGGGTAGCCGGACGACCCGTCAGAAAAGTGATTGTCGTTCCGAACAAGCTCGTCAATGTCGTCGTTTAACGGATCCCGGATGCAAGATCCCTGATGCCGGGCGGGATACCACAACCAGGATCTTTCCTGTTTTTATGATTTACGACTCACGGTTCACGAATCACGAGATTGACCAACGACTCATGACACGCTTTCAAACCAAATATCCAAAAGGAAGAATGGTCCTCGTCGGTCTTTGTGTTTTGGGATTTTTCCTCATGGGGCCGGCCGGCTGTGGATACCATTTTAAAGGGGCGGGCCTGCAGGCCCCGAAAGGTGTGGAAACGATCGCCATTCCCATGCTGGAAAACAAGACAACCAGACCGGGGATAGAAACGGTGTTCACAAGCGACTTGGCTTACGAGTTTACCCGGAGCAAGGTTTTGCAGGTGGTCAAAAAGGAAACGGCGGATGCTGTGTTAAGCGGGAGCATTGCCTCTTTGAACACGGACACGGTGGCCCACACGGCGGACTATGCCTCGGACGAACGTCGCGTTACCATCAGGCTTAAGCTCACACTTAAACGCAGGGACGGCACGGTGACTTGGGCGGACAGCGGTCTTTCCGACAATGAGATCTACCAAGTATCCGGCGACAGAGCGACAACGGACCGCAACGAAAGACAGGCCATTGAAACGATTTCTGAACGACTGGCCGAAAAGATTCACAACAGGATTCTGGAGGATTTTTGATTTGAACGCCTTAAAAGGCCATCCAATTCCGAAAGGATTAAGCGGTCAGCGCGTTCACTTTTCTGGTGAGCCGGGATATTTTTCTGGAAGCATTTTTAGGATGAATGGCCCCTTTGTTTGCCGCTTTCTGAATGACCGGGATGGCGGTGCCTAAGGCGACCCGGGCCTTTTCTTGAGAATTTTCTTCAATAGCCCCGCGAACCGTCTTGATCATATTTTTGACACGGGTGCGGTTTGATTTGTTTCGAATGTTTCTGATCTCGTTCTGTTTGGCTCGCTTAATAGCCGATTTATGATTTGCCAATGTCTGCTTCTCCTTTCGATAAATAAGCTTATAAAATAGACAGCTCACGATTCATTGTCAAGAATTATTTCACAGGTTTGAACCGAATAAGCGAGCGCATTCCCCGCAGCTTGCTGCGGGGAAACGGAGAGTCGGTAAAGGACCCGCTTATGTCTGAAGCGTCTCAGGTGACCAAGGCGGCCGGTGTCGTTGGCGCCGCCACCCTCTTAAGCCGGATTCTCGGCCTCATACGAGATCAGGTTTTGGCCTGGTTTTTCGGTGCAGGATTGGCTGCGGACGCTTTCCTCGTGGCTTTTCGGATTCCCAATCTCCTCCGGCGGTTGTTTGCTGAAGGATCTCTGACCATCGCTTTCATCCCGGTTTTTACCCAATATTTGACCAAGCATGGCAAAGAGGAGGCATTTGATCTGGCCAGATCGGCCTGGTGGCTCCTCGCGATGATGTTGACCGTAGTAACGGCTTTGGGCATCTTGTTGGCCCCCGTAATCGTCAAGATCATCGCTTTCGGCTTTACGTCGCCGGAGAAGTTCGAGTTGACGGTTTTTTTAACGCGTATCATGTTTCCTTATATCTTTTTTGTCAGCCTCGTTGCGTTGGCGATGGGGGTGCTCAATGCCCTGGGGCATTTTTCTGCGCCTGCCCTGGCGCCCGTGCTGCTGAATGTGGCCATGATAGGCTCGGTGTTGCTGATTTCGCCCCATTTGGATGAACCGACCACAGGGCTTGCTTTGGGTGTGGTTATTGGCGGTGTCCTTCAATTGGGCCTTCAAGTCCCTGTCCTGTGGCGGCAAGGCTTCCGTTTTTTTAAGAGGACTTCATTGCAGCATCCGGCTCTGAAGCGCATAGCCATCTTGATGACGCCGGCGGTTTTGGGGGCCTCAGTCTATCAGATCAGCAATTTTGTGGACACCCTGCTTGCGTCGTTGCTTCCGGAAGGCAGTGTGTCGTATCTTTACTATGCCGACCGGTTGGTTCAGTTTCCCCTGGGCGTGTTTGCCATTGCGTTGGCCACTGCGGTGCTGCCCAGCCTTTCCAGGCAGGCCGCCTTGGGCGATATGAAAGGACTTCGGGATTCTTTTTTATATGCCGTCAATCTGGTTTTTTTTATCACGATTCCAGCCACGATAGGCTTGATCATTCTTCGAGAACCCGTCGTGCAGCTCCTTTTTGAAAGGGGCGCCTTTGATCGTACGACAACCGTGATGACCGCCGAGGCTCTTCTCTTTTATGCTATGGGTTTATGGGCTGTGTCCGGTGGACGGATTCTGGCATCCACTTTTTATTCCCTTCAAGATACCCGGACGCCGGTCAGGATCGCCGTCCTTTCCCTTCTAACGAAAATCATTTTGAGCCTTTTGCTTATGGGACCTATGCGTCATGGCGGACTTGCCCTTGCCACCTCTCTTGCCTCCGGGGTGAACCTCTTGTTGCTCATCGTGGCGCTAAAAAAGCGTTTGGGGCGAATCGGGGGTCGTGTTATACTGCGATCAATCTCAAAATCAATGGGTTCGGGAATTTTGATGGCATTTATGCTCGTCGGTGCGGCCAAAATCTTTTTGCCGAATGAAGGCATAGGGTTTCCGGGTCTTTTGATTTGGGTGACAGGCGCCACTTGCGGCGGCGCCCTGGTCTATTTTGGGTTTGCGTTTCTATTCAAATCGTCGGAAGCGCTTGCGGCCATGGAGCTGATGAAAAGGCGGTTCAGGCGAAAGCAGGGCTGATCCAAAGGCGCAATTTGTTGCTGAAAGGTGGCGGTCGGGCAAGACGGCGCCTGAAAAAGCCCGGTCGGTGCTTGACCGAGAACCGGGTTTTTTTGGGTGAAGGTTGTCGATATTCGGATTTTGCCCGGCGGGAGTTTTCGTCCGGACGCCGGTCAGTAAATAGAGTCGGCAAAATCATATGGTGACCAAGACCAAGATGATTCTCGTTTTAGGCGGCCTAGGCCTCATCGCTTTTCTGTTTGTCATTGGGTTGGGCGATCGCGGCGCCGTGGATCTCTACCAGCTCACCTTGGAAAAGAATCGGTTGAAAGCGGCCAACCATAGACTTGAAGCAGAAAACCAAAAATTGTATCAGACGATACAACGCCTGAAAAACGATCCCGTGCTTATCGAAAATATCGCTAGGACAGAACTGGGGATGACGAAAAATGATGAAGTGGTCATCCTAAGGAAAAAGAAGTAGCCCCGGGATTTTCACAGGGCGGCGTCTTACCATGGGATTTCTTCGGTTTCCATGCTGCCGGGCGTTTTGCCGGAGAACGTGCTTGGGGGAGTGTGGGTGTTATGGCCAGGGATGAAAAGAGCGTCGAAGATGTCATCCCCACAACCACATTGGCAAGGCTCTACGAGAAGCAAGGGCTTTTGCTGGAGGCAGCAGCGGTCTACAAGGAACTGCTTCGCGTTGAACCCGGGCGGGAAGCGTTGCAAAAAGCCTTAACCGATATTGAAACAAGGCTCTCTGGACAAAAGCCGCAAACCCCGTCGAAAGAGGCGCAAACTGTATTGTCGCAACTGCAAAGGTGGCGGCAAGTGGTTTTTTCGCGAAGGCAGGCTCTCGTCCGACACACGGAACACAGCGTGCGTGTGCTCGTAATCCAGGGGCCGGATGTCGCGTCCGTGAGCCTGGGCGAAAGGCCGGAACGTTCCGGCAAGATAACAGCAGAGGAAACGGAAGCTTGTATCAGAAGGGTCGCAGGGGACTGTGGGATTATGGCTGATTTTTTTCGCGCGGACGATGAAAAGGCTTTGATCCGGAGAATTCGTGAGGCGGCCGGGGGTTATGACGCATTGGTTATTGATTCCGGACGGTCCTATCGCCCGGGATCAGATACCCGAGACGCCCTCGGCGAACTGGATATTCCCATTGTACTGGTTCACCCTGTAAATGCTCTTCGTGAAGGGCTTTGCAGCGAGCCCGGGCTTGAAGATGTTGTTACCGCCCACTTGGCGGGCTTTGGAAGGGAAGGGTACGGGATGGCTTTGCGGGCTGCGGCCCGGATGGCCCGGCCATTTGTTGAAGCCAAAGCAGGGGGCGTAAGGCGTGAGACGTAACCTGAATCCCTTTTCGCGCCGCCTTCCCGGCTTTTTAGGGATTTGGTGTTGCGTGTTCAAGGGCATTGCATAGGAGGAGGTTTATAGGGTCACTATGTATGATACATCGAATTTTAAGAGAGGTTTGAAAATCGAGATTGATGGAAAGCCTTTTGAAATTGTTGAGTTTCTCCACGTAAAACCGGGCAAGGGGGGTGCGTTTGTGCGCACCAAGCTCCGCAACATGCTCAACAGCAAAGTGATTGACCAGACCTTCCGTTCAGGAGAGAAAGTCGGCAGGCCCGATCTTCAGGAAAAAGAGATGCAGTATCTCTACAAGGACGGAAACAACTATTGTTTTATGGACAACGAGACATACGACCAGGTCTTTTTATCGGAAGATCATCTGGAAGACAGCCGGCAGTACCTTATTGAAAACACAACCGTGCAGGTACTTTATTATAACGACGAGCCTATCGGCTTGGAAGTGCCCATGTTTGTAGAGCTTGAGATAACAGAGACCGAGCCCGGGGTGAAGGGGGATACGGCAAGCAAAGTCACCAAGCCGGCCACCCTGGAAACCGGCGCGGTCATCCCGGTTCCCATTTTTCTGGATGCCGGGGACAAGGTGAAGGTGGATACGCGCACCGGTACCTATGTGGAGCGGGTTAAGGCGCAATAGAGAATTTTTGGGCGTGGCTTTTACGTTGAGGTCTGATGATCTGAGCCCTCCATCTGGGGACCCGGTTAGGTGCTGCCGATCCATTGTTTTTTATTGATCGTTTTAAAACCTGGTCCTCAGGGTCAGGTCAGAGTTGTTAAGGCTTTGCCGAAGTTAGGCCCAAGATAAATTCGAAAACCGAAGCACGAACTTCGTAATGTTTTCAAGGCGCAAGCCGCAAACAAACACGAATGACCAAAAAAAATATACTGGTGGTTGGTGGGGCCGGATACATCGGCGCCCACATGTGCAAATACCTCTTCAGGCACGGCTATGTTCCCGTGGTGCTCGACAACCTGGTGCACGGCCATCGACAGGCGGTCAGATGGGGCCCCTTTTTTGAGGGCTGTATGGATGATCGCGATCTGTTGCAACGAATATTTTCGGCATATCCCATTGCCTCGGTCATGCATTTCGCCGCCTATTGTTATGTCGGAGAATCGATGACGGCGCCCGCCAAGTATTATGAGAATAATGTGGCGGCCACGATAACACTTCTTCAGGCGATGGTTGAAGCAGGCGTCCTTGGTTTCATTTTTTCCTCATCTTGTGCAACTTATGGCGAGCCGGAACGGATTCCCATTTCAGAGGATCATCCCTTGAATCCCATCAATCCGTATGGAAGGACAAAACGGATGGTGGAGCAGATCCTCGCGGACTTCAGGATGGCCTACGGCCTGGAATCGGTCAGTTTGCGTTATTTCAATGCCGCAGGCGCGGATCCCGACGGTGAGTTGGGAGAAGATCATAACCCGGAGACCCATCTGATTCCTTTGGTGTTGCAAACCGCATTGAGACAACGATCTCATGTCGATATTTTCGGCAATGACTATCCCACCAAGGACGGAACCTGCGTCCGGGACTATATTCACATCCAGGATTTGGCGCAGGCCCACTTGCTGGCCTTGGAGCGGTTGCTGGACGGACGTCCCGGCGGTGTGTTCAATCTTGGAAATGGCGAGGGGGTCTCTGTTCAAGAGGTGATCGACACGGCGAGGCAAATAACAGGGTTGCCGATTCCAGCCCGCGTGATTGAACGAAGATCCGGCGACCCTGCGGTGCTGGTGGGCGCCAGTGCAAAGGCCTGCAGCGAACTCGGCTGGAAGCAACAATTTCCGGAACTTCAAGCAATCATTGAGACCGCCTGGAATTGGCATAAGGCCCATCCAAAAGGATTCGAAGGCTGAAGGCGTTAGTAGAACCCTCTTCATCTGGGGGATGTGCTGCGCTTTTCATCCGGCGGCAAATGAAAAGAACCCCCGTCTCTGCAACCTGCGGTCTGTTGCATCCCGTCAAGATGCTTCACATGCTATAAAATCTGTTGACACGCATGGGAATGTATGCCATGGTCCACGCGTTCCATAGCTGGATTCCCAACCGCCAATACAAACGGATGTCGTACTTGATGTTTTCAGAATCGCCAGGCGACTGAAGGGCATGGCGACTTTTGGCAAAGGCCCGGCAGGGTCAAGAGCCGGACGGACAATTGCGAAGGCTCTGTGTTGTATTATTGTTTTGCCTGCCACTTCGGTTTGGGGTCCAGCCGCCACGGGACTTTTTAGCCTTGAAGGGGGGCTTGGACTGGAGGAGATTCGATATGAAGCATGCGAAAAAATCATTGGCGTTGTTTTTGGCAGTGGGACTGACGTTGGCGCTTGTTGCCGGGTTGCCGGCGCAAGAGACGGCAAAGGTCAACATCAATACCGCTTCCGTGGAGGAACTGGCCCAGCTGAAACGGGTCGGGACAAAATACGCGGAACGGATCATCGAATACCGAGAAACCCACGGCGCTTTTGCGAAAGTAGAGGACATTACGAATGTTCGGGGCATCGGCCCTAAGACCCTTGAGGTCAACATGGATATATTGACGGTGGAATAACTTTTTTCGAGAGCCCCCCTTCTTTCCTGAAAAAATTCAATGTTATTGACTTCCTTCGGAAGCCACCGGCCCTGCCGGCGGCGTCAAATCATGCCGAAACCGCATTTTCCCTTGACTTCACACTCCCAGTATGTTCATTTTATGGACACTCAAGTCGTGAGCGTTTCGCTGTCCCTTATTTCCATTTTATTGTGTGTTTACGAAGGGTTATCAGGCCAAACCGCCTGTAACTCACCGGGCGGAGCCTTGCAGCGAATGCGGGGCTTTTTTTTCGGATCGACACCGTTTGGACGAATTGAACGAACACTTGGTGCGCTTTCCCCGTAAACATCCCCAAGAGCCCGTAAATCCTGTCGCATAGACTTCTGTTCCTTCATCTCAACATCCCAATGGGTTGGTAGCAAACCGGTCGGAACGATGTCCTATATCCTCAATCAAGCTCCTTTTTGAAATGAATCACCAAGATCTTCGCACCTTTCAAATCCTTGAAGAAATCGGCAACGACCATGTCCCCAGTCAGCGGGAACTGGCCGGAAAGCTCAATGTCTCGCTGGGTCTGGTGAATTCATTTATGAAAAGGCTCACCCAAAAAGGATACTTCAAAATCAGAAACATTTCCAGAAACCGCATCAGATATATTCTCACGCCGAAAGGAGTGGCGGAAAAGACGCGGCTGACCTATCAGTACATTCAATATTCTTATGGTTTCTATAAAGACGCGCGTCAAAAAATTCGCAATCTTTTCCAGGAACTCGCGGCAGCCGGCGTTCGACGGATTGTCTTTTACGGCATCGGCGATATTGCGGAGATCGCCTTTTTATCCTTGCAGGAAACCCCGATTGATTTGGCGGCCATCGTGGATGATCTTCATGTGGGTGTCGGCTTTTTGAGCCGTGTCGTGGCGGCGTCATCAGAACTCGAAAATCTCTCATTTGACAAGATTCTCATTACGGCGAACAAGGACAGGGAGGACATTGTTGCATCATTGTCGGCAAAAGGCGTGGCCGGGGACCAGGTCGTTGAATTGGAATAAAGGAAACAGCCTTATCCGTGTCTCAGTTTAAGCCGCATAGGCGCAAATCCGTGCCAAAAGAAATGAAAACTATATGGACATCTGCGATGAATAAGACAGGAAAACATAGGACAGGAAAACATAGAAAATGATGGACGTCTTGGATCGATGCTCTCACATAGGAAGGATATCGTAATATGGAAGAGCCACAAACAAGGCCTGACACCGGGGTGCCGGACTATCCTCCAGGCTATTATGAGGACGAGATCGAGCTGATCGATTTGTTCAAGGTGATCTGGAAGTGGAAAGTGCTGATCCTGGCGGGAACCCTGATATGCGCCGTGGGGGCTGCCGTGATCAGCTGGAACATGACAGACATTTACCGGGTTCAGATGGCGATCACTCCGGGGATTGCGCGTTTGGACGACGACGGGCGCAAGATCTATATGGATGCCGGCAAGGACATTCAAACATCGGTCGAGATGGGGACCTTTAATGCACGGATACTGCAGAAGCTTGATGTGCCTGACGGTCA
>CAYSGJ010000225.1:0-18238 GCA_964430705.1 uncultured Desulfobacterales bacterium
GATACGCTTATCCTGGATGTCCTGCCCATGTCCGCAAAAACCATATCCAGATTCGTGTGGAAGCGAACCGGGTCGCAGAAGGTAGCCGATGATCTGCTGGATCTCGTTCAGGAAGCCGGCCGTGATTGGTACAGATTGGAAAACGAAACGCGATCGAGTTGGTGGGCATCCCAGCACTTGTTGGACAAGACATCGCGAAAAGACATTCCGGTCGACACGGTGATGCCTGTGGCAAAAAGAACCCCTCAGCTTAATCACAAAGAAAAAAATGCCCTCAAGCTGCTCAAACTGACCAAAAACCAGATCCTTTCAAAGCACGGGATCCGGTTTCTCAAGTCTGCCTACAGGACAAACGCCAAGCGCTATCATCCGGACACGGGAAACAAAACCGCCCGGTTTGTCCAGATCAACCAAGCCCACGCCGAGCTGTTGAACTGGGCGCAAAACCCCAAATTCTCTTCCAGAACGGCGTTGCCCGACAGCTGGTGCTACGATGGGTTCAAAAAAAGGTGGGCGCCGCCCATCTAGCCTGCACCGCAGGCTGTCATACACCCGGCCTGGGTCGGGCTATAAAGCTTCATCCAAATCCAATAGGCCCGCCTTTAATAGCTTTTTCGCTACTTGATATATGTCTTTTTCGTTGCCTTCTTTTCTTGTTCCTGCTGCCGGCACATAGCCGATAAGGTCTTTTTTTGCAAATCATCCTGCGCTTTGGTCGGCATCCAGGATCGCTTTGAGTTGCCTGCCTTCAATATGCTCTTCTTTCAGGACCAACGCGGCCCCTTTTTCCAACACATCCTTGCGCCTGGTCAAAATATCCTTGGCCACTTGGTATTGGGCGTCTAAAATGGCCTTGACCTCACGATCGATGGCCTCAGCCGTGTCTTCGCTATAATCCCTTTTTGGAGAAAACCCCATGTCGGGAAATCGGCCCTGACGCTCTTTTTCAAAATAGACGTGGCCCAGTGCTTCACTCATACCATATTCTTTCACCATGCTTCTGGCGATATCCGTGGCCCTGGACAGATCGTTGTGCGCGCCGGTGGAAACGTCCTCAAACGTGATGGCCTCGGCGGCCCTTCCTGCCAGAGCGACGGCGATCTTGTTTAACAGCTCGCTTTTGCCCATTAAGAACCGGTCTTCCGTGGGGACTTGAAGCGTGTAGCCCAAGGCGCTGAGGCCCCGGGGAATGATGGATATCTTTTGAACCGGGTCCGTGCCCGGCAGGCTTAAGGCCACCAGGGCGTGGCCGACTTCATGATAGGCTACGATCCGCCTTTCCTTGTCGTTAATGAGGCGGTTCTTCTTTTCCAGGCCGGCCACAATACGTTCAACGGCCTCCTGAAACTCGGCCATTCCGACCTTGTCCTTGTTGTGGCGGACAGCCAACAGGGCGGCCTCGTTTACCAGGTTGGCCAGGTCGGCGCCTGCAAAGCCGGGCGTCATGGCGGCAACCGCGTCCAGGTTTACGTCCGCGCCCATCGTAATGCCTTTGGCGTGGACCTTGAGAATGTCCTCCCGACCTTTTCTGTCCGGCCTGTCCACCAGAATTTGCCGGTCGAATCGGCCGGGTCGCAAAAGAGCGGGGTCCAGGATCTCCGGTCGGTTCGTAGCGGCCAACAGGATGACGCCGATGGTCGCGTCAAAGCCATCCATTTCCACCAGAAGTTGATTCAGGGTCTGTTCCCTTTCGTCGTGCCCGCCGGTTATACCCATTCCTCGGGCCTTGCCCAGGGCGTCCAGTTCGTCCACAAAGATAATACAGGGGGCTTTTTCTTTGGCCTGGGCAAACAGATCCCGGACGCGAGCCGCACCCATCCCGACAAAAAGCTCTACGAACTCGGAGCCGCTCATACTGAAAAAAGGCACCCCGCTTTCCCCGGCAACCGCCCTGGCCAACAAGGTCTTTCCCGTACCCGGCGGCCCTACGAGCAACACCCCCTTGGGGAGTTTCCCGCCAAGCCTGGTGAACTTGTCGGGAGATTTGAGAAACTCAACCACCTCGACCAGCTCTTCCTTGGCCTCATCCACGCCGGCCGCGTCTTCAAAGGTCACCGGCACGTCGTCCTCCACGTACACCTTGGCCTTCTTTTTTCCCAGGGTCAAAAAGCTGCCCTGCTGTGCGGCGAATCGCCGCATCATGAAGTACCAAACCCCGACAAACAACATGATTGGGAAAACCCACGACGCCAGGTTCGCCAGAAAATTGCTCTCAATAACCCCCTTGAACGTCACGTCGTATTTTTCCAGAAGCTCGGACAGACCCGGATCCACCCTCACCGTGGTAAAAGCCCTTTCAACGTCTTGTCCGTCCCGGATCTCTCTTACCTTGCCCTGTATTCGATCCTGCGTAACGGCCACCTCAATGACCCTGCCGTCCTCAAGGGCCTTGATGAAATCGCTGTATGCAAGCCTTTCCACGGCAAACATCTGTACGATAATATTGTGCAAAATCAGCACGGCCCAAATGGCTATGAGCACATACCACACGGAGAATTTGTGATGTTTTTCCATAATTGAAAACGCCTCACTGGTCTGTTTCGAAGTATTTCAAAATGATGTGGGCAAAAGGGTATCCATGTCGGACTTGGTCAAAGGCCTCATAGAGGCCTTGCCAGGACAGTGCCGTGTCAACCTGAGGGATGATTTTTGATCCGCTGTTTTGCGTGATGGTGAAAAGCCGACAGCGGTTATACCCCATCAGTTGATACAACAACTGGCCGCTGTGGTATTGAACCGCAAGATTGCTCTTACTCAACCTCGGACGATCCTCAACCACAAGGAAGAAAAGCGCGCGGCCCGGCACATCAATAACGGCATCAATGGTTGCATTGGACATCCGACGAAGGGACATCAGTTTTTCCACATGACCGGTCTTGATGCCGTCGCGCTCGAGCAGGTGTCGTCGCCAAGCGGTCGGGGGCGCCGGCCTGCCGGACCGCAGCCGAGGCCAGGCCAGCCTTTTTGGAAGCTTCATGAGGACATGGACTTGTTGCTCCAAAGGCGTGGCCGCGGCGGTCGCCTCCGAGGAAGCGATATTGCGTTTCAGCCAAGATCCCAGCGGCCTGAGGAAAAACCGGACACCGGCCTGTGCAACGATCTCGTCCGGACAACCGCACCCAAGGAATTTTTGGATAAAAATCTTCTTTCCTTGCTGTTCACGATCCATGGGATTCAAAAAAACCGTTGCCAGGACTTTCACCAGCAGATCTTTTGGGGCAACCGGTTTCATCTTCAGCATAGTCATGCCCTATTCTTTCCTGATCACATTCCGATTCACAAGCCCGGCAACCTCGGGCGCAGGCATGCCCGGATAAAGATCCGGGTCCAGAGGACCCGGTTTTTTGTTACCCCCTTAAAGGGGGCTCCCCTAGCGCCTCTGCTTAAATCCGAATATCTAATTTCGAATTTATCTTGGGCCTACCTTCGGCAAAGCCTTAACAACTCTAACCTGGCCCTGAGGACCAGGTTTTAAAACGACCAATAAAGCATGACATACCACAACAGAAAAAAAATTAAAATTTTTGTTCCCGGTGTGACCAGCTCGTCCCTCTCCGAGGGGCTTCCTGATGCCGCCTGCTCCGCGGGCGGGGAGACATTCGCCCCGGCCTAACCCACAGATACACGGCCGTCGTCAAGGCCCAGAATGCTGTCGCATACCGATTCGAGCCACGCCTTGTCATGGGATGCGATAACCAGGGTGGCTTTCCACTCTTGTCTGGCGGCAACGGAGGCTTCCTTGATCCGCTGCGTGCTTTCCGCATCCAGGCTCGAGGTGGGTTCATCCAGGAGGAGCACTGCTGGCCGAAGCACGAGCCTGGTCGCCAGGGCCACCCGTTGGGCCTCTCCCCCTGAAAGTTCATGCCAGGATCGTTTGGCAAACCTGTGCGCCGAAAGTCCCACCATGTCCAACGCCTCAGCCACTTTTTTCGAGGTGTCCGCCTCACCGCGCACCTTGAGTCCGTATGCCACGTTGGCCTCCACCGAACGCTTCAAAAGATAGGGTTCCTGGGACAGCAATGTCACTTTTTTTCGAATGGCATCCTGCCGCATGGAGCACGGCTTTCCGTCAAAAAACACCGTGCCCGCCACCGGATCCTCCAAAAACCCCAGGATGCGCAGCAACGTGCTCTTGCCGCTTCCGTTGGGCCCCGATAATCCGACAATGCGGTTTGGGTCAATGGTCAGGCAATCGACTTGGAGAACGGTCCGGGCCCCATACTGCTGTATGATGCCCTCAAGTTCATAAAGGCCGTTATTTTGCCGATGTGCGATCATGGTTCCACCCTTTTTCGAAGGCCCGACATGGTCAGGTTTACCAAAAGGGCTATCAGCATCAGCACCAACCCCAAGGCAATGCCCATGGCAAATTCACCCTTGCCGGTTTCCAGGGCAATAGCCGTGGTAATGGTTCTGGTGTGCCATTTGATATTGCCGCCGACCATCATGGAGATGCCCACCTCGGAAACAATGCGCCCGTAAGCAGCCATGGCGGCCAGGGCCACACTGAAACGGGCCTCCCACAAGGTGGTCAACAAGATCTGTCTCGCGCCGGCCCCCAACGTCAACAGGGTCGTATTGAGACGGCGGTCCAGACTTTCCACGGCAGTGGCCGTCATGGCAATGACCACAGGCGTCCCCAGGATGGTTTGTCCGATGGCGATGCCGGGAAGGGTAAAAAGCAACCCCAGGTCCCCCAGGGGCCCTTTTCGGGTCAAAAAGGCATAGACCAGCAGGCCGATAACCACGGTGGGAAACGACAGCAGGGTGTCTACGATGGTCCGCACAGGCCTTTTGCCGGGGAAACGGGCATAACCCAACAAAAAACCAAGGGGGGCGCCAATCGCCAGGCTTGCCGCGACAGACATGGAGGACACGCACACCGTAGCCCAAATGGCCGAGAAGGTCTCCTCATGGCCGGAAATGAGCAGGACAAAGGCTTGTTGCAGGCCATCCAGAATAAAGTCCATAAGGATTTCGGTTCAACCAGGGCCAAGCCCCTGTCAAAACAAGAACAGATAAAACGCCCCGAAATCAGATTGCCCCCACGGATCCGCCGGCCGTGTCCCGACGATACCTTGGTCAAATCCTGGCCATGCGGGCTCTACTGCTTGGCGTTGGGAACAAACAGTGCTTTGCCGAGGAGCTTGAATGCTCCAATGGCTTTTTGAATAGGCTCAGATGTAATCCAGTCAGAGAATTTTTGGGCAAAATCGTACTTGACCGATGCACAGCGCTTCGGACTCACCGCTATTACACTGTACTGATTAAAAAGGGAAGCGTCTCCTTCGACCAGAATCTTCAACAGAGGGGCTCCCTGCTTGCTCGCTTCATACTTGATGTAGGTGCCGCGGTCGGTCATCGTATAGCCGTCGCGGTCCTCGGCCACGATGATTGTTTTGATCATGCCCTGACCGGTTTGTACATACCAGTTTTCCTTATCCGGCACGGCCATGCCGGCTGCCGCCCAAAGCGAAAGCTCCTTCTTGTGGGTTCCCGAGTTGTCTCCGCGGCTGACAAAAACAGCGCCCGTGCCGCCGATGGTCTTTATGGCATCGGCCAACGTCATCCCCTTGATCCCGGCAGGATCATGGGCAGGTCCGATGATCACGAAATCGTTATACATCACCTCTTTTCGATCCACGCCGAAGCCCTGTTCCACAAATGCCTTTTCTGCGTCCGGGGCATGGACCAGGAGCACGTCCACATCGCAATTTTCGCCCAACTTGAGGGCCTTGCCCGTGCCAACGGCCGTCCATTTCAGCTCGATGCCGGTATCCTTTTTGAACATGGGGGCCAATGTATCCAACAGGCCCGTATTGTCGGTACTCGTCGTGGTGGCCATCATCAGGGTCTCGGCATTTGCCGAAGACACCATAAGAACGGCAACAGCAAAACATAGAGCCCGGATAACCACAAACCTCGTTTTCATCGTCATTTCCCTCCCTGTTTTGGATCGGACAATCCGCGTCCAGCGCCGACCTTGCCGGACGCCGGAACCACTCAAGCGGTCGCAGCCCATCCCTTCCCCATTAGGCCAAACACGACCAATATGTCACCACTAGCATAGTCACGCACCCTTGTCCATTGGAATTCGCGCCACCGAGAAAACGCCCCAAGGGTCCGGAACCGTTCGGGCAAGATTGCCAAGCACATCGGTTTTGGATATAAAAGACAGGTCTCAGCACAACGATCATGGGCAGCCTTTTGCCGCAAGGGGATATCATGTCAAAAAAAGACAACACCGGGCCGATGGTTGCCCGTCAGCCAAGCCCGAGGACATCCGAATATGGCGTCAAAAAAACCCGCGGCCCTTTCTGAATTTATTCAAGCGCTGAAAAACGGGCCGGAATTTCATGATGCCGTGGTTCACCATCATCATATTGCCCCCAAGCCGCCCGATTTCGGCCCGGACCCGCTTCTGGATGACCGATTGACACGGGCCCTTGCCCGCCTCGGCATTCACAGGCTGTACCGCCACCAGACGGATGCTATCGAGCACTTGCGGCGCGGCGACCATGTCATCGTCGCCACCCCCACGGCCAGCGGCAAGAGTTTGATCTACAATCTCGCGGTACTGGAAGCGGTCTTGAACAACCCGCAAACCAAGGCGCTTTATATCTTTCCATTAAAGGCCTTGGAACAGGACCAGCTCAAGAATCTTCGGCAATGGATGGATGCCGTCGGCGCCCCGGGCATGTCTGCCGAAATCTATGACGGCGACACGGCAACGCACAAACGGAAGAAAATTCGATCCAACCCTCCGCAGATTCTTTTCACCACGCCGGACATGCTCCATCATGGCATATTGGCCTTCCATGGAGGTTGGGAGGCATTGCTCCGGCGCCTGGACTTCGTCATTCTGGACGAGGTGCACACGTATCGGGGCATCTTCGGCTCCCACGTGAACCAGGTGATTCGCCGGTTGAAACGGCTCTGCCGGCACTACGGCTCCCGACCCCGTTTCGTTCTTCTGTCCGCAACGGTAAGCAACCCGAAACAATTTGCGCAAGCGCTCATCGGCGAGCAAGTTCAGGTGGTGGAAACGCTTGGAGCACCGGTGGCGGGCCGTCAGTTTCTTTTTCTCAATCCGATGGAAAGCGCCAACTTTGCGGCCGCCAAACTGTTTGTACACGCCATTAAACACGGCTTCAGAACCATTGCCTTTACCCAGTCCAGAAAGGTCGCTGAACTGATTCATATCTGGGCCTCCCAGTTGGCGCCCCGTCTTGGGGAAAAGATCTCATCCTACAGGGCCGGTTTTTTGCCGGAAGAAAGAAGAGACATTGAGCAAAGGCTGGCCGCCGGCCGCCTCCTGGGGGTGGTTTCCACCAGCGCTCTGGAAATGGGCATCGACATCGGTTATCTGGACATCTGTCTGTTGGTGGGCTATCCGGGCACCGTGATTGACACCTGGCAACGCGGGGGCCGCGTGGGCCGTTCCGGGCGGGAGTCCGCAGTGATTCTGATCGCCAAACCGGATGCCCTGGATCAATACTTTATGAAACATCCGGAAGACTTCTTTCAACGATCCTACGAAGCGGCTGTCCTCGATCCCCGCAACCCCCATGTGATCAATGCCCATCTGCCCTGTGCCGCCGTGGAAAAACCGATCACGCTCAAGGACCACGTCTTCTGGGGCGGGGACCTTGCGTCCCGGCTTGACGACCTGGAAAGACAAGGGATATTGCGGCGAAGCGCCGAAAGCGCCCCCGTGTGGTTTGCCGCCCAACACCGGCCTCACCGCCGGGTGGATATGCGCTGCGCCGGGGAGCGTTTTTCCATCTTCGATAAAGAGACCCGAAAACCCATCGGCGCGGTGGACGGAATAAGGGCCTTCAAAGAATGTCATCCCGGCGCCGTCTATCTGCACAGGGGCCGGCAATATGTCGTTGAAGACTTGCATATCGCCGAAAAAGACATCATGGCCCGCATGGCAAGGGTGTCTTATTTCACCCGTGTCAAAAGCGACAAGGAAACCGAGGTCCTTCAGGTGAACCGCAGCAGGCCGCAGGCGCAGTTTGTTGTGCGCGAAGGCCGTGTCAAGGTCACCGAAGTGGTCACCGGTTATGAGAAACGGGCCTTGCCGGGCCGGACGCTGATAGGAACGCCTTCACTTGAACTGCCCCCGCAAGTCTTTGAAACCGTGGGCGTGTGGATAGAAATAGACGATGTGATCAAAACCTTTGTGGAACAAAAAAACCTTCATTTCATGGGCGGGATCCATGCCGTGGAGCACGGGGTTATCGGGATGTTTCCCCTCTTTTGCCTTTGCGATAGAAACGACATTGGGGGCATCGCTTACGACTACCATCCGGGCATAGAAAAAAGCGCCGTCTTCATCTATGACGGGTACCCCGGCGGCGTGGGTCTGGCGCAGCATGGCTTTGACGTGATCTTGGAACTTCTGGAAAAAACCCTCAGCCACCTCAAAACCTGCCCGTGCGAAGCGGGATGTCCCTCGTGCATTCATTCGCCCAAGTGCGGATCGGGGAACAAACCGCTGGACAAACAAGCCGCCGTGCTGATCCTCGAGTGTCTTGTGGGACGTATTCCGCTGGCCGGTCCGGTCGAAAAGCCCGTTCAACACCCCAAGCCCTTTAAAAAACGTCCCCGAAACACGGCCGTTTTACAGAAAAAGACCGAACCCCGCATTCTGTTTTTTGACCTGGAAACGCAAAAGCTGGCCCGCGAGGTAGGGGGTTGGCAAAACATTCATCTCATGCATGTCTCGGTGGCCGTGGTGTTTGATACGCGGTCAGACGATTTTAAGGTGTTTGAAGAAGACCGGGTCGAGGCGCTGTTGAATCATCTTCAAAGGGCGGACCTGGTCGTGGGGTTCAATGTCCGACAATTTGACTACCGCGTTTTGAGTGCTTATACAGGCAGGCCCCTGGACAGCATTCCAACCTTTGATATCCTGGAGGACATCTATCGGCGCCTGGGTTTTCGGCTCAGCCTGGATCATCTGGCCTCAGAGACGTTGAGCCACGCGAAAACAGCCGACGGACTCCAGGCCGTGCAGTGGTTCAGGCAGGGACACATAAAAAAGCTTACCGATTACTGCCGCAATGATGTGGCCATTACCAGGGACCTTTTCCTCTACGGCATGGAAAAGGCACACCTCGTATACCGGGAAAAACAACGCAATCAACGGGTCCGACTTCCGGTGGACTGGAACCTGGATGATATCATTCGAGCCGCAACGGACAGACCCCCGGGGCCATAAGCCATGTGTCATGTTGTTGATGCCATATGGGGAGGGCGGCGCAACGCACAGGAGCCTTTCGAATCTCCATGGGTCGCGCACCCCGGAGCCTTGGGCAAGAAAACCGGGAACCCGGATCCTGTCGCCGGTAGAAATTGGCTATGAAAACCTGTAAATCCTGTCTGATGGTTTTCACTGCGTTGTTCAATCACAAAGCAAAAAAAGGAGGTAGGTCATGACCAATGTGTTGATCGTATATGCCACCGACTGGGGCAACACCAAAAAGATGGCCGAGTCAGTAGCCGGCGGCGTGGCGACCGTAGAGGGCGCCCGGGCCACGGTCAAGCCCGCCGAAGAAGCCAAGGCGCAAGACGTGCAAGCCGCGGATGCGCTGATTCTGGGATCACCCGTGCATATGGGATGCATGGACTGGCGGGTGAAGCGTTTTATCGATCAGGCGTGCAGCGGGCTCTGGATGGGCGATAAAATCATCGGCAAGGTGGGTGCAGTATTCGCGTCCGGCGGCGGTTTCGGCAACGCGGGCGGCGGGTGCGAGCTGGCCATGCTGTCCATGATGAACAACCTGGCCGAGCTGGGTCTGCTGCTCGTGCCGCTGCCCAAAAACACGCCGGGCTACCCAAAAGGCGGATTGCAGTGGGGCCCCTACGGCCGGTCCATGACGGAATATCTCAAGCCCATCGACGGCGGGGTGCCGGACGAAAGGCTCGAGGCCGCCCGAAACCACGGGGCCAATGTGGCCCGGGTGGCGGCTGCGATCCAGGGAAAAACCCTGTTTGGGGTTTGACGGGAAAGACCGTAACGATTTTCCGGAATGCCTGCACATATTGATACGGTTGGCGATTTTGTAGCTCGATTATAAGCAGGCCCGGATATGCGGGCAGGTAAAGCAAGAAGATCGCCGAATATAAACGGTTGAAGCTTTTCAGCGAGGTTATTTACTTTTTTACGGATGTCCCGGTCCACAGACATAATCTGAACGTCGAGACCCTGGAGGTATAAAATGCAAATTTATACGTATTCTGAAGCACGGCAAAAACTTGCCATGATTCTTGACCAAGCGGAAAACACTGGAAAAGTTCTAATCCGAAGGAAGGACGGTAGAACCTTCTCATTGGTTCCGGAAAAAGTCGTTTCTTCTCCCTTAGATGTTCCAACAATTAAAGCGAAAATTACCACACAAGAAATAGTGGATATTATTCGGGAGGGAAGGGAAAGGTAGAACCTACCAGTTCACCGGACAGGAGTTCCGCTGCACTCCACTCCTGCCGATGACTGCTTCGTTCGGACACTATCCAGGGCAGCGACAAGAGTATACAAATGCGAATATTTCTGACGGGTGTCAGTTGTGTGGGAAAGACGACGATTGGCAGGAAGATTGCGGATCTACTTGGCATCAAGTTCTTCGATCTGGATCACGAAATAGAGATGTTTTTCGAGACAAGCATTGAGCGACTTCAGAATAGATTCCTTACGACCCACTCTTCCCGCAACGAAGCTGCAAAGGCTCTGGTGCATTTGTTGAGCCGTCCTGACAGCAGGATGTGTGTGCTGGCATTGCCGCCGAGCGGATTGATGGGAGGATACCTGAGGACAATTAAGAAGGTCAAAGGGACCACTGTGGTGCTTACCGACCGGCCGGAGAATATATTGGAGAGAATCACGTTCTATGACTTAGACTCCCGCCCACTCGAGAAGAAGCTGACGTCCAAGGAGAAGAAATTGTATCTGAAAGAGATTAAGAAGGACATCACCTACTTCCGTAAGAGTTACCAGCGTGCCAACGTTCAGGTTGATATTTCAGGCTTTGATGCAAATCAAGCCGCATGCAAAGTCATAGAGGCCGTCAAGGAACTTGATAAGACAATGATGCCGTCGTAATACTGCGTAATACTGGGTCCGACCAAGTTAATAGGCTGATTATATTATAAAAAACATAAAAAGCGATGCTGTAAAAAGCCTTAGAGAGCACTTTTTGAGGCTGAAAACACCGTTCTAAGACAATGAGGATAGTGGAATTAAGGTGGCCCGCGCTAATCGACATTTTTTTCCGGTTATGCCTGGCGCCTGACCCATCGTTGTCACAAACGCGAATTTCTTTTAAAGTTTGCAAAGGACAAACAGCGGTGGTTGCACTGGCTATTTGAGGCCAAAAAACGCTTCGGGCTGTGCATACTCAATTTTACAGTCACCTCAAATCATGTTCATCTTCTTATCTATGATACCGGAAACGGCAATGAAACGATTCCGAAATCGATCCGATTGATCGCCGGCAAAACGGGCCAGGAATTCAATGCCCGGAAAGGGAGGAAAGGCGCCTGCCTCCCGGTGACGCTGTTGTTCGCCTATAACATATTGACATGCTCTACAATTTATCGTACGATATGCCGTACGTTTAAATAAGGAGGTAAAAAATGTCTACGCTTACAGCAACTGAGGCAAGAAAACGGCTCTATACCCTTGTCGATGATGTAGCCGAGTCCCATGATCCAATTAAGATTGTGGGTAAACGAAACTCCGCAGTTCTATTGTCTGAAGAGGACTGGAGGGCTATACAGGAAACTTTATATTTAACATCGATACCGAAAATGAGGAAATCTATTCGCAAGGGATTAAATACTCCTGTTGAGGAATGCGAAGAGGAGCTTGACTGGTGAGTTGGCGCCTAGTCTACACGAAACAAGCAAACAAAGATGCAAAAAAACTCTCCCGCTCCGGCTTAAAACCTCAAGCAGAAAAACCCCTGTCTATTCTACGGGAAGATCCATATCGCACACCACCTCCATATGAAAGACTGGTTGGTGACCTGGCGGGAGCATGTTCCCGCAGGATTAATATTCAACATCGAATTGTTTACCAAATTCTGGATGATATAAAAACTGTTAAAGTTATTCGCATGTGGACACATTATGAATAATAACATCGGCGAACCATGGTTTGGGGTCAAATCTTTATTCTTGACAAATGGGCCATCTGTTCCCTGAGCGCTCCAAATTTTTCCCGCAAGTTCTTGTCTTCATCCAACCGTTTTCGCAAACGGCTTCTGGCTTGGCTGACCGCACTGTAGTCAACACCGCCCACCATCGTGCCGATTTGGGATTGGGTGATTCGGCTGAATCGGTACAAGAGCTCCATCAACATGGCCCGGCCGACGGAGTTTTTTCCTTTTGTCACAACATCCGCCTTGCGTTCCCCGCTAAGGCGGAAAAAATGATCTATGACCTCTTCAGGAGAAAAGACTTTCTTCAACTCCCGCAACGCAGGTTGCTCCCGCTGGGCCTTTTTCTCCCCCAAAAATGTCTCCTTTACCCACTGGACAAAGCCTTCATCCCCGACAATGCCGTTTCCCTTTCCCAACGCCAGTGGGTTGTCCGGATCTTGAGTCAAGCCTTTGGCCACAAAGGTTGCGTATCTTTTCCTGCCTGAAGAATCGTCTCCCCCGACGTAACCCAATACAAAGCCATAGTGGACAAAATCCTGCCTTTTTTTCTTGTAAAGATATCCCGGCAAACTGCTCGCCTCATACGACATCAGAGCCGCCCGCTTTTCTTTGGCATTCTTTCTTTCCAGTACCTTGCCCCTTATCGGATTGAGATGAATGTAACGGGACACCGCCAGAAGATACTCATCTGCATCCACCAGAAAGGCCTTGTATCTTCCCTGGTACAGATGGCCCACCCGATTGTGTCTCTTATTGAAAAAGGCAGTGAACGAGATATTGAAGTGACGCATGAACTCGGAAAGGTTGCCCTCCGGAGTGTTCAGCAACAGGTGGAAATGGTTGCTCATCAACACATAGGCGAGAATGGGAACATGGTATGTGTCTGAAGAAACCGCCAGCTTCTCCAGGAAAACCGTCCGGTCTTCCTGGTCCACGAAGATGTCCTTCCTTTCGTTTGCCCGGCAGGTAACGTGATAAAAAGCCCCCGGATATTGAATGCGCAACGCTCTGGCCATGAGGGCATACTAACCGATCAGCCCAATTTGTCAAGTTTAAAGATTTGACCCCGGGGCAGTGTTTCACCATGCGAGGCCCGGTAATTTATAATCCTACAGGCTTTGAGGTTACGAAATACTGTTCTTGCCCGCCTAAAAATACAGTAAAGGCCTTATTGAATTTATCGCATATTGAAATATCGTAGATAAGTAAGACGAAATCATAAACCAGTATTCTCAAAGCGATTCGTGGCTTGAAGCCATTTATTGCCGAGGCGTTAGTCGATATTAAGAGTACACACGACGCCAAGCCGCTAAAGGACGCCTGTGAGAATCTTCAGAGAAAATTTCCCGCCAGCGAATGGACTAAAAGGGCTTCTCCCTACAGACTGTTATGATAAAGGCTTTCGACTGGGACAGATGAAAACCTGTCCGGAATGCGGTGCCTCAATGACAGTGCGGGAGGAAGCCGAAGATCGGCTGACCAGGCGATACGGAAATACTGGTGACGCCATACACGGCATGTGCAACAAACAATAATACCATGATACGATTTTTGAATTGATTACTCATTCGAGGCAGCAAAAAGGGGAAGAAATGTTTCCACAACGTACAGTCACATTAATAATTGTCTTACTGCTGGTGGGAATACATATTCAGGCATCGGCAGCTCCGAAACCCGATCTTTGGGCGCGTTGGAAAACCTTTGATCCCGCAAGCACTCGTACCGTCGATCATGCCCAATGGGGGTTGTTTCTTGACGCATATCTCGTGGTGAATCACCCTTCCGGGATAAATCGTACTCGGTACGCTGACGTGGACAGCGAAGGTAAAAGTGTGCTGCAACATTATTTGGACACGCTTCAGACCGTCGAGGTAACAAAGCTTAACCGCAGCGAACAAAAAGCTTACTGGATCAATCTTTACAATGCATTGACAGTGAAAGCAATTCTTGATCATTATCCGGTGGATAGCATCAAAGACATCGATATTTCTCCCGGCTGGTTCAGCTTTGGTCCGTGGGATGCGGAGCTTCTCGTAATTGAAGGAGAAAGGGTGACATTGAACGATATTGAGCATCGGATTCTTCGGCCCATATGGCAGGACAATCGGATTCACTATGCAGTGAATTGTGCCAGCCTAGGATGTCCCAACCTTCAACCTAAGCCTTTTACCTCAGATAACATGGAAGAACTTCTGGAAAAGGCCGCCGGAGAATACATCAATCATGAGCGGGGTGTGAAGCTGGATAACGGGCGTTTGACGCTTTCCAGTATCTACAAATGGTTTCAGGTGGATTTTGGTGGATCGGAAACGGCTGTCATAAAACATCTGCTGAAATATGCGCAAACGCCAGTGGCAACGAAGCTGAACGCCTTTGAAGGAAAGGCGCGCTATGAATATAGTTGGGAGTTGAACGATACCAAATAGGAACCGGATTTACCCGACAACTTAGAAAGGAAAATCATGTTGTCATTAACCGATGAGTTGCAACAGCTTGGCGATCGATTGAGGAATCAGATTCCTGATGATCATTACCAGGTAATTGCCAAGGCAATACAAGATCTTACAGATTCCGGTCTGACCGCATCCGCCATCCGGGAAGGCGATTTGGCACCTGACTTTGCGTTGCCCGACGCCCTTGGCGTTCAGGTGTCATTAGGGGAACTTCTCAGAAACGGTCCTGTCGTACTCAGTTTTTATCGAGGTGGGTGGTGACCTTATTGCAACTTGGAGCTGCAGGCTTTGCAGCTCGCGTTGCCTCGTATAGAGGGACTCGGCGCCAAATTGGTCGCCGTATCTCCGCAAATGCCGGATGCGTCCTATTCAACGGCGGACAAACTGGCATTGACCTTTCCGGTACTTAGCGACGTCCGCAACCTTGTGGCGCGGAAGTATGGCATTGTCTTCGTGTTACCGAAGCAATTAAGACCGATCTATAAGGGGTTTGGAATCGACATCCCCGAAGTCAACGGGGATGATTCATTCGAGCTCCCGGTTCCTGCGACCTATGTGATTGACACAGACGGAAAGGTAAAATTGGCCTTTATCGACGCAGACTATACGCAAAGGCTGGATCCGGAGACGGTGATTTCTGTTCTTACGAGGATACGGCAATCCGGGTAGGACGATCCAGCTTGGCACCCCCGTATGGGGGGTTCTTGTTTTTACACTTGCCCGGCTTGCACCTGAACATGTTCTTGATTCAGGCTGTAAACACCAAAGTTGAACAAGAAACATGTCAGAATGAGTGCAAAAACAATACTGATCTTTGTTTGAGCGCCCTTTGCAACGTTTCGGGTTCATGTCGGCGCCGACGGCGGGTGCCACCAACCACATTAGTCCTGTGAGCGGACATGAAGTGCTGAAAAAACGTGTGGGCAATTTGTCCACACTCGTTAAGAAGACGTTGCCCTTAATATTTGAACTGGAGGCAGACGCATGAAAATTGGTTTTGTTGGTTTAGGCAAAATGGGCGGCCCTATGGTTCGGCGGTTGATCGGGAACAACCACGAGGTCGTGGTTTATGATCCCGTTGAGGCAGCCCTACAAGAGGCGGAACAAAACGGCGGTATTGCCACGGGTTCTATTGAGGAGCTGACGAACGCATTGAAACCGCCCCGGTTGATATGGATCATGGTGCCATCGGGAGATCCTACGGAACAGACGATCGGTCGCTTATCGTCCGTGCTGGATTCGGGAGATATGGTGATCGACGGGGGAAATTCGTTTTACAAGGATTCCATGCGCCGGGCCCAAGAACTGGAAACCAAAGGGATCACGTTGCTGGATGCGGGAACAAGCGGCGGCATTTGGGGCCTGGAAGTTGGTTATTGCCTGATGGTGGGAGGACCGAAAAATGCTTTTAAGGCCGCCGAACCCATTTTCGCCGGCTTGGCCCCCGCCGACGGATATGCTCATGTAGGAAGATCCGGTGCCGGACATTATGTAAAAATGGTTCATAACGGTATCGAGTATGCCCTACTTCAAGGCTACGCCGAAGGCCTGGAAATCCTGGCCGCCAAAGAGGCCTTTGAGCTCGATCTGGCCCAAATCAGCCATCTCTGGAACCAGGGCAGTGTCATCCGCTCGTGGCTTCTGGAGTTAGCCGAAAGGGCTTTTGCGAAGGATGCACGCCTGTCGTCGGTGGCCGGATACGTCCAAGATTCCGGCGAGGGCCGGTGGACGGTGGCCGAGGCGATTGAGCAAAATGTCCCGGCCCCGGTCATCACGCAGGCCCTTTTCGAACGGTTTCACTCCAGGCAAAAGGAATCCTTCGCCGCCAAGGTTATCGCCGCATTGCGTGACGAGTTCGGCGGACACGGCGTAAAACGCACATAGGGAGAACAACCATGGACATACACGACAGCCATGTAACCGGTGAAAAGGAGGCTGTTTCCGTCAAGAACGTGACCGTTCTTGAAACGGGAACGTGCGACCTCGAAACCCCTTCCGACCCTTGTGCGATTGTGGTCATCGGCGCCACTGGAGACCTGGCGCGGAGAAAGCTGCTCAGGGCCCTTTACAGACTCTTTAAAAATGGCGGATTACCGGCGGATTTCTTTATTGTCGGCGCGGACTTGCCCGACAAGACCTCCCGGGAATACCGCGACCTCATCAAGGAATCACTCCGGGAGCTGGGGGGCGAAGTACTTTCCGAAAGGGATTGGACGGATTTTGCGTCCCGGATCCATTATCGCACGATAGATACGGAAACCGAATCGCCTTATACACCCGTGGCCGACTTTCTTTCGGATGCTTTCAAAAAACGTGATATGCCAGCAAACCGCCTTTTTTACCTGGCGGTACCCCCGAGTCGATATGTCGACATTATAGACGGTCTCGGCAGGGCATCATTAGCCGCCGAACATGATGAATTCAACGGTTGGTCCCGTGTGGTTATTGAAAAGCCGTTCGGCCATGACCTGGCCGGCGCTCAGCAGCTCAACGAAAGTATCCACCAACATTTCCGGGAAGATCAGATCTTTCGGATTGATCACTATCTGGCAAAAGAGACGGTCCAGAACATTCTCATGTTTCGTTTTGCCAATGCCATCTTCGAACCGGTCTGGAACCGAAATTATATCGACCACGTTCAAATCATGGCGGCCGAGACCTTGGGCGTGGAACACCGAGCGGCTTATTACGAACATGCCGGGGTTTTGCGAGACATGTTCCAGAACCACATGCTTCAACTCTTGGCCATGACGGCCATGGAACCGCCCTCCCTATTTGAAGCCGATCGGGTAAGAGATGAACGGATAAAGGTCTTCCGCTCGCTTCGCCCTTTTCCGGTGGATCAGCTGGAGGACCACCTCATTTTGGGACAATATGCCGCCGGCAAAGGGCCTCAAGGTGAAGTACCTGCGTACCGCGACGAACCGGATGTCGACGATGATTCCTTAACCCCCACTTTTGCCATGGCAAAAGTCTTTGTCGACAATTGGCGGTGGCATGGTGTGCCCTTCTACGTGTGTTCCGGCAAACGCATGGCTGAAAAAATCACCGAGATTATCATTCAATTTAAAGAGATTCCTTATCTGATGTTTCGCAAGGTGCTGCCGGAGAGCATCCAGCCGAATTTACTCGCTATCAGGATTCAACCCAATGAACGGATCAGCATGACATTTCAGGCGAAGTCGCCTGGAGCCAAGATCTGTCTGCAAACGGTCACCATGGACTTTCATTATGCTTCCATTCATGAAGGAGATCTACTCGATGCCTATGAAACGGTTATCCTGGATTGTCTGATAGGTGACCACACGTTGTTTGTTCGGCAAGAGGGCGTGGAGCTGTGCTGGGCTTTTTTGTCTCCCATTCTCGATGCCTGTGAAAGTTGCGACAATCGGCGGAAAGCATTGCATCCGTACAAGGCCGGAACATGGGGACCGTCAAAGGTGGACGAGCTAATGAATCGTGACGGACGCACCTGGTACGCCGCACGGAGCCGATAGGAGGGCAAAATGGCAACATATGACTATGACATGATCATTATCGGCGCCGGCGCCGCCGGGCTGACGGTGGCCGCCGGGGCGGCGCAATTGGGCGCAAAAACCGCGCTGATTGAACAAAGGG
>CAYSGJ010000226.1:0-4369 GCA_964430705.1 uncultured Desulfobacterales bacterium
GCATGATTTTATGCGAAAGAATCATGAAAATAGGCCTAGGGCAAATTCAAATCGATCCCTTTTGATTTTTTCGAGATTTTACATGTATTCAAATACTTAAGGCACATTTAAAAAATCTTAACCGGACAGCAGTGGCTATATTCAATGAATCAAGCAAGGTCATTCTTTGTCACTCGGTCCAAAAGCAATTTCAAATTCAAGAGGCGTTACTCATGTCCGGTAGACAAAGCAGCGGGCTTGCAATGCGACCAGACAATTATCCTGACAGGTTTTTATCCGGCGAAATGTTATTCCGAGCCGTTACGTCGCATTCGCTATTACGACACCGAAATAAACAAGCGTTTCATTTTTCTCACAAACAACTTCAGCCTCTCTGCGCTCACCATTGCTCAACTCTACAAGGCGCGTTGGCAGGTGGAGCTATTTTTCAAATGGATAAAACAACACCTTCGTATCAAAGCGTTTTATGGTACCTCCGAGAACGCGGTAAAAACTCAGATTTGGATAGCAGTATCGGTTTACGTTCTGGTAGCTATCTTCAAAAAGGAATACAGGCTCGATCATAGTCTTTACACAATTTTACAGATTTTGAGTGTCACTCTTTTTGAAAAAAACCCTATTTTAGAGGTGTTCGCGCCATCAAACTACACAAATGAAATTGCTTCTGGTCAAATCCAGTTGAATTTATTCGATTTTTAACCGGACACTAGTGTGTTTATATAGTATCCTACCCGTGTTGTAAGATATAATAACATGACGATAAGTGGCCAAAGCATAACCCTTTTTTCAAAGGGGATGAACCGTAACCCAAAGGCCTTGTAGGAATGAATAGCAGGAAACCATGTGTGAAAACAAAGGTAGCCAACAAGGAGACCTGTGGGGAAAGCATAAACGCCAATAGGTTGAATAAGAGCAAGACTTACTCCAAGATAAATTGCACCGGATATCCCATTAGATATATGCCAAATAATATTATTTGTTAGGCTATAGAGCTGTATGTGCAGTGCTCCATATCGTTGCGTAAAAAAAGCCAACCCCATCAAAGACCAGAGCAAATTGTCCGGGAAATCCGCGTTGCTTCCGATAATCTTCAGCAGCGGTTGCCCGGCAAGGCCCAGTCCGACAAAACCGGCCACATAACACCAAAGAGACAACCCCATTCCCCTTTTAGCCCGGGCCACCAGTTCTTCTTTTTTGCCTTCGGCGAAGAGTCTGGTAAGGACAGGCAGTTTGCTGTAAAAAGGGGCCTGTGAAAATTCGCTGACGATCTGAATCAGGCGTAGCGCCAGAAGATATGAGGCGATGCCGGCAGCAGTGCCGACCTGCGCATAAAGAATGCCGCTGGCCTGAATCAGCCCGTATGACATGAAATGGCCGGCTCCGCTGCGCCACGCGCTGGGCCATACAGCCGCAAGGACCTTTTTATCAGTTCCTTTTTTGGCAAAATGTTTAAACCGTCCGTCCACTACGGTATTCGACAGCCAGCAATTGCGCAGAATATTGAAAATCTGCCAACCCTGATGGGCAATGACCAGGCCCAATAAACCACCACCCAAAACGAGGACTGAAAAGCTGGTGATAATAGCCCCCAGCGAAAAGATGGACTCCCATCGACGCAGTAGGGCAATTTGATTCAGCCCTTGGAGATAGGCGCTATAGATATTACCTCGAATTGTGACGGTTGAAACCACAAGAATTACTCCCCAGGCAACCCATGCTGAACAAGCATCCTGCACAAGGGAGATCGGTTTGGCCAGGGCCATGGTTCCAAAGATGGTCAGCAACGGTGTCCAGAACCATCCGATGCGTGAATAGATAGCCCGCATCGTGGAACAAATCATTTTAATTGTTTCCCAGTTTGTGTAACCACTATTTTTATTTTTCGGGCGTTTGAGGTCATCAACGCCGGCACCCCCCATGGCGTATGCGATGACCCTGCTGAAAGTAGGTGCAAAGCCGATATCCACCAGCGACTGGAAGCTGATAATGGTCATAAAAAGATACCAGAGCGCTATCTCTTCGGTGCTGAATCGCGTAAGAATAAGAGGAAGAACGACAACCAGACTGAGAGCTCTGGAAAAAAAACTTCCCCACGTCATGAAAGTCGGAGAGTTCCAAAAGCTATCAAGATATATTTTCAAGGGATGCATCGTCGGCTTGGGCAGAACTGTTATCGGCCCTTTTGTTGTGTCCAGACCAGGAGAGTTGGCCGGTTTGCCATTGTCGGTTCAAATTTTTGGAACTCTTCACTGGTTAATGCAAGGGTACGGATCTTCCTCTTGATATATCGTTCAGTTTTCCTGCTCAAATCGTTTAAATGATACTGATCGATGTTGCCCACCAGCACGAGATCGATGATTCCGGTATCCTTTCCCTCCGCGTAATCTCCGATCAGGTAGGCCCGTTCGAGATTTCCCAACCGGTTCACAATCCCGTCAATAACCTTGTCGATTCCCATGACTTTGCCGACCATGGATCTGAGCTCGGGAAACAACGGATGGTCCTGGTTCGCCTGGTAAAGGACCTGCCGACCGTTTCTTTGAGATTTCAAAAGTTTCGTTTTGGTAAGCTGGTTGAGCTCTTCTCGAACAGCGTTGGTGGACACATCAAAGTCTTTGGCCAGCTCTCGAAGATAGGACCGCGTCTCGGGGTTGAAAAAAAACTTGGTCAACAACTTAATCCGTGTTTTCGACGCGATAATTCCCGAAAGTAGATCGTTCACACTAGTTCCTTTTCGAGTAGTTTTTCTACTCGTAATCAAACTGGCTATTTTTGTCAACGCCTTTGCAATCAAAGGGATGTGATGCGAAAGATGTGCCAACTTTTTTCGATTTCTTCGTGTAAGAGATACAGGAAATGGTTTTAAAAAGAGAGAATTACAGGTGGATGACGAGATAATGCTGAACAAAAGGCGCCTGAAACGCTAACAACCTTTTGTACCGCACAAGTACTCCGAAACCGCATCAAAAACCTGCTCGACCGTGATAGCCTTCATGCACCGGGCATCTCGGCAGGTTGTTTTCCGGTGATTGTATGCCGACAGGCAGGGACTGCAACTCAGGCCCGCGAAGAGACACGCGGCGTTGGGACCCAGGGGGGCGTACAGATTGGGGGTCTCGGGCCCAAACAAGGTAATGGTGTTGATATTGGTCAAAGAGGCAAAATGGGGAGGACCGCTGTCCGCGCTGACCAGCACATCGGCAAGATGAAACAGGTCGAAAAGATCTTTAAAAGAACTGCGCCCCGTAAAGTCAATGCACCGGCCGACGCCTACAGACTCGAGAATCCTATATGCCTCACATTTTGCATCTTCCAGCCCGATAAGAATAATCACCGCATCGAATACCTTCAAAATTCTTTCCGCCAAAGCCGTATACCGTTCCACGGGCCACGCCCGTATGGGTAGAAGTCGACCCGCACTGGGATTGAGCAAGACGAGATGCTCGGCATCCCGAACCGCGGGATTGATGGCCGCCAATCTTTCACGCAGCGCGTTCAAATCTTTTTCAGACGACGCATATCGAGGGCGGGCCGGTTCTTCATCCGCGATAACGGCCTTGACCAGGGGATATTCGCCTTGTCTTTCAATGGCCTTTGCCAGGGCCAGAAAGTTTTTCGCCATGTGCTGATGGCAATTGTAAAATACCCGATGCGTCAAGAAACCGCCGCGATAAAGGCCCTCCTCGTGATACGTTCCATACCCCACCCGTCTTTGCGCTCCGGAAAGTCCGCTGAGCAGGGCTGAAAAACGGGAAAAAAGTTCCAGATCGAAAACCGTGTCCATACCGGCGGCCCGTATCATCTTGACGGCCCGACAAGTGGACCAGAAAAAATGCAGGGGGGATTGCATGCTGATGGTAAAGACGTGATCCGGAGGAATCGTACGCAACACATCCACACAGGAACGATTCTGCTCAAAAACCAGGAAGTAAAGTTCGGCCTCGGAGTAGGTGCGCTGCACCCATTTCATGGCGGGATAGGCCAGAACGACACTGCCCATTTCCGAAAGTTCTATAAAAAGGATTCGTCGGGGGATCTCTTCGAAATTCCGATCAGCAGACCCCGATTCCGCTTCACGCCGCAACAGCGATCTGAACCAGGGAAAAATCCTGTACGCCAGCGTAAGGACGAAACAGGCCGGGATTCCCGCCCATTTGTCCACAGCCCTGATGAATTCAAGGTTCATCTTTCGGTATTCCCAGCTCCAATGCGCATTCTATAATGCGGTTATCTACAAAGCTCCAGTCAGGGTTTTGGTCGGCCAATGGAGATCAATCCTCCAGCCGGGCAAAACTCGCCGTCAAGGCCGCGTAAAACCGGCCTTTGAATGGGCATAATACAGAAAGTCTATTTATACAGGCTCTTATGG
>CAYSGJ010000227.1:0-13492 GCA_964430705.1 uncultured Desulfobacterales bacterium
TTATACCATTGAAGGCCTTTTTCGGTCTCTTTTTCCCCGACCGTCAAATGGCCGGGAACCGGTTTGGTTGCCGCTGTACCGCACGATACAAAAGCACAGCCGACGCACAGCCATAGAACCAAAAACAATTCCTTTGCTGTCGGCAACCATGTTTTCCGGGTCCTTCCGCCGGGGTCATGTTTTGTGGGTTTTGTCGTATTATTTTTTTGTGTCATCGAATTGCCGCCAATGAGCCAAACCGCTTTGCTGGATAACCGATGCCCATAGGCCGGAAAACGGTGTTACTTGAGCTTTATAGAGAACTGTATAACACAAATGTACCCATTATCCCGGCACCTATTATTCCAATAAGCGATCCTTCTAATGAGGACGAAGCCCCAAGCCCCGGTTTTCTGAAATTGCTCGGTACCACCGCGCCCGATTACCGAAAATTTCGGCACAGGGTAGCATATCCTGGGACGAGAAGCAATAAACCGGGCAACCCCGGATCCACCGGCCGTCGAGTTTGCCGGCGATGCCGGGCGGTGGGCGCGCCTTGGCAAACGCAGGCACTTAAAACGGTATTTGTGCGGCGGAATCAGCCGAGATCCAGCTCCCAATTCCACAGTCCGGGGCGTTTTTTCATCCTGACGGCGGTGGGTATCGGTTCAATGAGATGAACGAAAAGACAAAATCCGGCTTTTCGAAGCTCCGCTTTCTTGTGTCGGATATCCAGCGCCCAGTTGGGATAGACCCACCAGTTCGGCCCGTATGGGCTCACCCAAGCCTCTTCACCTTTGGGGCTCGTAAAAGGCATGCCTGTGTCAAAGCCTTGGCACAATGTCCTTCCGATGGAAAGGGGCCAATTTCCAAACAGGACGACTCCCAAAGGGATGGGGCTTTGTTTCGGCATAGCCAATATGTCATGTCCACCCAGTTCCGTGCCGACAATGGCGCCGACACATCCAAGGGAGGCTGCCGTGGCGATAGACAGCGTATTGGTCAGGTTACAAAAAGGGCCGGCCCATAGCTTCACAGACTTGCGCGGCGTGGATTTAAGACGAACGAACAGGGCGCTTTGCCACGGGGCATTCACGACGAAGTTTCGGCTTCCCGCCCCGATGGCCTGACCCAAGCAATCTTTCAGGTTTTCCTCATCTTTTGGCCACACGACAGGGGGCAGCCACCACCAGAGTTTGGCCGCATTATCCCTGCCCACTGATCGTAAAGCCTTGGCCGAGAGCCAAAGCCCAACCGAGGCCCTTTCCTCGGATTTGCGCGGCCGACCGCCGTCGGGCAAGGCACGATAGACATGAAGGTCTATGGGCCTGATTTTCTTTTTCGACCTTCCGGGATGCCTGACACGAAAGGTGGAAGGGCGATTTTGTGTTTGGGACGCAGGGGGCAGTCTGCTTTCCAGGTCGGACAATGCCTGTTCCAGTTCCTTGTCTCTTCTATCCACGAGAAAAACACAGGTTCCTTTTTTAAAAGGTGTTTCAGGTCGATATGGCAAATCCAGACGTCCTTTCCCGGGGACATATTTTTTGACCTTGTGCAGGCTGTGCCAGGGCTCGTCCTGATATCCCAGACGCAGAACATCGCCTCGGTGCAGTGACTCCCGAGAAATGATGTACGGCCGTCGCGGCGACCCTTTGGTTCTGCCGACAAGCAGCCCCGATCCGGTTTGGGTATCTGTTTGGACCGGGTTCTGCACCCGTTGAGGCAAAAACCGATAATGGGTTCCCGGGCGGCCCAGGGACAAAGCCAGCAGGCCCAGGGCCTCTTTTTTGACCTTCGGGTCCGTGCCGAAATCCCTCAGCAGCTGGTAAGCTTTGACGACATGATAGACATAATGGGGTCCCTTTTTGCGGCCCTCTATTTTCCAGGCAGTGATCTGTGGAATGCCCAGCATCACTTTGACGAGGACATCCAGCGAGAGATCCCGGCAGGAAAAAAACCGCATCCTTCGACCTTTTTGTTGGTATACCCTCCGACACGGCTGCACGCACCGCCCCCGGAGTCCGCTCTTGCCCCCCATATAGCTGCTCCAGTAACAGCGCCCCGAAACGCCGTAGCATAGAGCCCCGTGCACAAACACCTCTAAAGAAAGGCCTGTGGGACAGGCCGAGGCCATGCTTTTGATTTCATCCACATCGAGTTCTCTGGGAAGGACCACCCGGTGAACCGGCAGGTTTTTTTTTATCATCTCCAAGGCCGCAGGGAAGCTCACGTTGGCCAATGTGGACAAATGAATTTCTCCGGGAAATCCTGCCTGTCCGGCCACTCGGACCAACGCGAGATCCTGAATGATGATGCCGTCCGGTTTGACTTCCCGCCCCAGTTCTTTAAGCAGGCCGCCGACGGTCGCCAAATCCCCCGGCTTCATTAGAGCATTCAAGGTAACGTAAATCCGGATTTCTCTTTCCCGAGCGAGTCCGGCCAAGGGTGCGAGTTCTGCCATGGTAAAGTTTTTTGCTTCCATCCGGGCAGAAAAGTTATTGAGGCCGCAGTAGACGGCGTCGGCGCCGGCGGCGACCGCAGCCAAGAAAGAGGCCTTGTTTCCCGCCGGCGCCAGAATGGACGGGCGATTAGGTTTTTCTGCTTTTGTCTCCATAGACTCTCCAGACACCTGCAAACTATCGACGCTATAACCTATTCTTTCGTATGAAAAAAGACAAGGAGCAAGACGGAGATGGTCTTTTTTTTGGACGGCTGCCGTGTTATCATCCATCGGCAGGGAGATTCAGCTCATGCTCGACAAAAAAAAGACCATGTGGAAGGTCTTGTCCGTGGGTTTTATACTCATTGGAGGGGCGGGCCTGTACGTCTTGGGTCATAAGACCATGGGGCTTCCTTTTCGCGAGACAAACGACATGCTCCACAAGATGGATTCGCCTGTGACCCTTGATTTTCTCATCCCCGGCGGGTTTCACATCGATGAAGAGGTTACCATCGGCCGGGTGGTTCAGCGTCGTTTTCAGAAGCCCGGGAACCGAATGGCCGGGTTGTTGGACAAAATATCGCAAACCGTGCCGGCAAGGTATCGTTATATCGCTGCGGCGGTGTTGTATTTTTTTTGGACTATTCTATTTCTGATTTTTTTCCGAATGTTTACCTGGATGTCCTATGCTACCGCGTTAAGGGGCAGTTTTTTTTGCGGGGCCGTTGTCTATTTCTTTATGCCCGATTTTGTCATGGGAAGGCTCGACGACATTGTTTTTTTGTTTTGGCCGGTTTCCTTGTTCGTTGCAGCGCGATACTTTCGAGGGCGAAACCGACGGCTAATTTCTTGACTGTTTTCTGTGGCAAGGTTAAGGTCGGGGCCTGGAGAAATCCGGCGCCCCCAAGACATGGGATAAAATGGTTGGGACGCGCAGATCGGGAGATTCGCCGCGCAAAGTCCGGGGTGATGATCACATGTTGTTGGGTTGTTGCCGGAACAACATTCTCGCTTTTTCGTTGAGGGCGCAGGGTATGGGGTCATAGCTGCACAATTTGGGAGATATCCATGTACCGCGAAAACTACATTAACTCGCTACGCACCGAACTCGTTGAAATGGTTGCCCAGGATTTGACGCCCGTAGCCCTGTACTACGGATACAGCGACGTGCCGCTGGAGGCCAATATCAAATGGCGGCCTCTGGTCCTGGTATTGGGAAACTATTCGTCCGGAAAGTCGACGATGATCAATGAATTTCTCGGTGCGGAAATCCAGGCCACGGGGCAGGCGCCTACGGATGATTCCTTTACCATTATCACCTACGGTGAGGCCAAGTCGCCGACAGATCCTGTCCGGGTTACCGAGGCCAGGGATGGAAAGTTCCTGCTCAACGACCCTGAATATCCCTTTGAGACCCTGAAAAAACACGGCCAGCGGTTTGCCTCTCACTTTCGCCTCAAAAAAGTGAATTCTCCCTTTCTGGAATCCCTGGCCCTCATAGACACTCCCGGCATGCTCGACAGCATTACCGAACGGGATCGTGGGTATGACTACCAGGATGTTATCGGCAACCTGGCCCAGATCGCTGATCTCGTATTGGTGGTCTTTGATCTGCATAAAGCCGGAACGGTCCGTGAGTCCTACATCAGTATTAGAGAAACCCTTCCACAGCGCACATTTGAAGACCGGCTCCTCTTTGTGTTGAACCGTATTGATGAATGTGCCTCCTTAGGTGATCTGCTCAGGGTGTACGGAACCCTTTGTTGGAACTTGTCGCAGATTACGGGCCGCAAAGACATTCCTATGATTCACCTGACGTATTCACGAAGAGCCATGTCGGAGCCGAAAAAAGAGTTTGAGGGGGAAACAGGATTTCTAAACTATCTGGAAAATCAACGGGAGGATCTGAAAAAGGCGATTGCCCAAGCTCCCCGGCATCGCCTTGATCACCTGGCCACGTTTGTTGAAACCCACGGGGAGCGACTGGCGCATTTTCTCGAGGGGCTTGTCAGCTATGGTAAAGGCTTGCGCGCCCTTCGATTCAAGCAGTTTTTTCTGGGGTTTCTGGTGGCCCTTCTTGTGGGTGGGGCTGCAGTTTTCGGCATGTTGACCTATCCCATATTGGGTGTCGACCAACGGCTTGTGCTTGCCGCAGGGGCAGGGGTCGTTTTGGCGATGTTGGTCTTTTGGATGACCGTGCCGTTGCGGTTTTTCCAGTCGCGGTTTCACCGAAGCCGCCTGAACAACTTGGACGCATTGACGCCGCTGGAAACCCAGACCAGGCGAGACAGCTGGGAAGCGGTCCGTCCACTGGTTCAAAGATATCTGGAAAAAACAGCAGGGCGTTTTTCGCTCGGAGAGGCAAAACAGGATCTTTCCATTGTCTGCCGGGTTCGCGACAAGGGTTCCCGAGATGTGCGTGAAGCCCTGAACGAGTTGGCCGGCATGACGGACGATACACCGACTTCCGGCGCCGGCCTGCGCCGCATGCGGGGGGACGGCGAAGCACAATCACAGGGGCGGAATACACAATAGATCCATAATTTTTTCAGACTTCGAAAAGGAGTTATACGGATGGGCAAAGGCGACAAAAAGACAAAGCGGGGCAAGATTTGGAGGGGGACTTCCGGCAAGAGGCGTCCGAAAAAGAAAAACACAAAAGCCGAAAAGTAGCCGGGCAAAGCGTATAAGCCGAAGGACGTCTCGCATGATTTGATGCCGATCGCTGGAAGGTTCTGCAAGTCTTTCTTTTTTTCTGATCAGGTCTAAAGGAATGTGTCCGCACAGCCGATGAAAAAAGAGAGGCAGGAGGTCGATTTTGTGGACTCTTTCAATTTGAACATAAAGGTCGGCGGCGCTTCATCGGTCCAAAACGATACCTCGGAGGGGCGCAATACGTATCAAGGGGCCCCAAAAGGGGTGAGAAAAGACCGAAGGAGAAACCGCAAAGACCGCCGCAGAAGCGTCCGGGAAGGGATTATCGTTTCGCTTTCCGTCGAAAATGACAGGCGGGTTCTCAGAGACCGAAGAAAGGCAGGGTCTTGACGAACGGCAGAGGGTCTTTTCCACACCACTCCGCCCGGCGCCGGGACTTTTCATGTTGCTTGTCCTGTGTTGTTTTCCTCCGGATAATCATGCCCCGAAAAGCCGTCTTTTGAAAATGGCCCAACGACGAAAACGGCGCTCATGATCGGGCGTACCCTTCTACATTGGAGAAGAACCAACCAATCTGATCGGTTCTGCCCCAGCTGTTTTACACGGCGGCAAGAGCCGACCATTGCGCAGCGAGGCGGTTTGATGAGAGACAGATTTTTCCTGATCCGGGGCGGACAGGATAGGGAAAGAAATTTGGGAGTTTCCGGACCGGCCCTTATCCAGGGAAGCGAACCGGATACGGACATATTGAAAAGAAGCCCGTGCTTGCATTGCGAGCTTTTTACCCGGGGCCGTATTTGTCCCCACGTGGACGACTGCGGCAAGATCGAAGCATATCAACGGGTTGCTGCAGCCCATTGCACCCTTTTCAAATCTCAAGATATCCGTTCCATGACATAAGACTTCATGAAAACGAGGCGAGGGTCGATGCGCGCAAGGCGTGCCGGCCGAAGGAGCGGACCATGCACCATGCGGATGCTCTTACCGATGAGCAACTGGCCGGCCAAAAGCTGGTGCTGGGCTTTGAAGGCAAAACACCGGGAGACGGACTGGATGCGTTGTTGAGGCAGATCCCGGCCGGGGGGCTTATTGTGTTTAAACGCAATGTAGCCGACCCCGCTCAACTGACCGCCCTGTGCCGTGGGGCGCAGGCCGTCGCTTCCAGGGAAGGCAATCCGCCCCTGGTGATTTCCATTGATCAGGAAGGGGGTCCCGTGGCGCGATTGGGGCCGCCCTTTACGGTTTTTCCGGGGGCCAAGGCTATTGGACGGTCCCGTTCCGAAGCGGCCGCCAGGTCGTTTGGCGCCGAAACCGCGAGGGAACTCAAAGCGCTGGGGATTCACATGAATTTTGCCCCGGTGCTGGATGTTGTCCCGGAAGGCCTTGAATCGTCGGTTATGGCGGATCGTGTGTTTGGAACCGATCCGCATCTGACGGCGATTTTCGGCAATGCGGTTATTGAGGGCCATCAAGAAAACGGTGTGGCCGCCACGGCCAAACACTTCCCGGGCATCGGTCGCACCACGGTCGACTCCCACATAGACCTGCCTTTTTTGGATGCCGAACAAGGCATCCTTGATGTGACCGATCTTGTGCCTTTTCAAGCCGCCATCGACGTCGGTGTGGAAGCGGTGATGTTGTCCCACATTGTCTACAATGATATTGATTCGGTATGGCCCGCGGGACTTTCATCCATCATTGCAAAGGATTTGTTGCGGGGGAAAATGGGTTTCACGGGGGTGACGATCACCGATGATCTGGACATGGGGGCCATTGACCGACATTATGACGTGAGCACTTTTGTGGACAGGATTTGTGAGGCCGACATCGATCTGGCGCTTATCTGTCATGACAAAGAGAAGATGGCGGCCGCCTACGAAGCGTTGTTGGCAGCCATACGCGGTTCGGAGCAAGTAAAGCGCAAGGCCCGCGAATCCGTCGGGCGCATCTTGACATTGAAACAAAGATACGTGAAATAGCGCTCGGGGATCGGCACAACCTTTTCGGTGCACATCCGGCTTTGGAGTGTAAAGAACGCGCCTGAAGATTTTCCTGCAAACAGCTGCTGAGCGGCCGGGGGGAGATAAGCTTATGGCAAAAAACCTTTTTGTGACCGCCACGGAGGCCAGGAGCGGCAAATCCGCCATTTGTCTCGGCCTGATTGAGATGTTGTTAAGGCATGTGGGGAAAGTCGCTTTTTTCCGTCCCGTGATCAATGCGGCATCATCAGACGACGCGCCCCCGGATCATGACATCAATTTGATGCGTACCCATTTCCAGCTTGATTCTTCCCCCGGCGATATGTACGCCTACAAGACTTCCGAGGCAAACGACCTGATTACATTGGGCAAGTCCGCGGAACTGATTGACGGCGTTGTCGCCAAATACAAGGCATTGGAAAAGGACCATGATTTTGTCCTGTGCGAAGGTACGGATTACACCGGGGCCACCTCGGCCTTTGAGTTCGATATTAATGCTGAAATCAGCAACAATCTGGGATGTCCCGTATTGCTTGTGGCCAGGGCGCATAACAAAAGCGTGGATGAGGCGGTGCGATCCATTGAAATGTCCGTGGATTCGTTGCTGGAAAAAAGGTGCGATATTGTCGCCACCATTGTGAACAGGGTTCGTCCGGCAGACAAGAAAAAAATCATCAGTCGGCTCAAGGAGAAACCCTGGAGCGCCAACCAACTGATTTTCGCCATACCCAATGAAAAAACCCTGGGCAATCCCACGCTGGCGGAAATCGCCAAGCTTCTGGATGCAAAAGTCCTTTACGGCGAGAAGGAAATGGACCGTCACGTTCACGGTTTTGCCGTGGCGGCCATGCAGCTTCGGAATTTTTTGGAGCGGATCAAGCACGGCACGCTGGTCATCACGCCTGGAGACAGGGCCGATGTGATTGTGGCCTGTCTTGCTACCGTGTCGTCGGTGACTATGCCGAAAATCGCCGGGATCATGCTGACGGGCGGACTCAAACCGGAGGCATCCATTCGAAGATTGATCGAGGGGTTTCCACACGCGCTGCCGATTCTCAGCGTCAAGCAGGATACTTTCCCGACTGCCAGAACAGCCGACAATGTTCATGCCGGAATCGCGCCGGAAAACATTCGAAAGATTACCAGGGCGCTGGAGACCTTTGAAAAACATGTGGATATCGAGGCGTTGGGGCAAAAGATTCTGGAAAAAGAAACGGCTATCATCACGCCCAAGATGTTTGAATATGCGCTGATGCAGAAGGCGAAGGTGCAAAGAAAACACATCGTGTTGCCGGAAGGGGAAGAAGAACGAATCTTGCGGGCCTCTGAAATGCTCCTTCGGCGTGAAGTGGTGGACATCACCCTGCTTGGCGATGAAAAAGAAATCCAAAAGCGCATTGTCAGACTTGGGCTCCAGATGGAAGACGTCCACATTGTGGATCTTCAAAAGAACGCCTGGTTTAACGATTTTGTGCAAACCTATTATGCGTTGAGAAAACACAGGGGCATTACCATGGAGATTGCCCGCGATACCATGAGCGACGTCAGTTTTTTCGGAACCATGATGGTCTACAAAGGTCTTGCCGACGGCATGGTTTCCGGATCGGTGCACACCACGGGAGATACCATCCGGCCGGCCTTTGAGATTATCAAAACAGAGCCGGGGGTTTCCATTGTTTCGAGCGTCTTTTTTATGTGTCTTCAAGACAGGGTTCTGGTTTATGGCGACTGTGCGGTCAACCCCGACCCCGATGCCAAACAGCTGGCGGAAATCGCCGTCAGTTCCGCGCAGACCGCAAAGACCTTCGGGGTTGAACCAAGGATTGCCATGCTGTCGTATTCCACGGGAGAATCGGGCGCGGGAGCGGATGTCGACAAGGTCCGGGAGGCCACAAAAATCGCAAAGGACATGCTGAAACGATTGGGACTCGATTTCCAGCTCGAGGGCCCCATGCAATATGATGCCGCAGTGGATCCCGAGGTGGCGCGAACCAAAATGCCGGGCAGCGAGGTGGCCGGCAGGGCCACGGTCTTTATCTTTCCTGATCTGAACACGGGAAACAACACCTACAAGGCCGTGCAACGATCCGCCCGGGCGGTTGCGGTGGGCCCGGTCTTGCAGGGGCTCAAAAAACCGGTGAACGATCTGAGCCGAGGGTGCACCGTTGCGGACATCGTCAATACCGTGGCGATTACGGCCGTTCAGGCGCAGGTTGTCGGGAAGTTGTCGTGAAAATCCTTGTGATCAACACCGGAAGCTCATCCATCAAATACCGTTTTTTTGACATGGAACGTCAGGCGGTCCTGGCTTCCGGTGTGGCCGAAAAGATTGGGGAGGCGGAAGGTATGTTGACCCACAAGCGTGTGGGAAAAGAAGGAAAAGACCTTTCCCAAACAAAGCAAGGCGTCATCGTCGACCACCGGCAAGGGCTTACCATGATTGTGGACTGTCTGGTCGACAAGGCGTGCGGGGTCATCGGGCATGCCTCTGAAATAGCGGCCGTGGGTCACCGGGTGGTTCATGGGGGAGAGACCTTCAAGTCTTCGGTCATTATCGACGACGCCGTGGTCAGGGCCGTCAGGAAAAATATCCCGCTGGCCCCCTTGCACAACCCGTCCAATCTCACGGGCATTGAGGTGGCCCAGTCCATGTTTCCCCATGCGCCGCAGGTGGCCGTGTTTGACACGGCCTTTCACCAGACGATTCCCCGAAAGGCGTATCTGTACGCACTGCCTTTTGCATTGTACGAAAGGCAGGGGGTCCGCCGATACGGTTTCCACGGCACGTCTCATGCCTATGTTGCCGACCGGTCTGCGCGGCACTTGGGTCGGCCGTTGGACGCATTGAACATGATCACGGTGCACCTGGGAAACGGGGCCAGCATGGCGGCCATAGAGCGGGGCCGATGTGTGGACACCAGTATGGGGATGACGCCACTGGAAGGACTGGTCATGGGCACGCGTTCGGGCGACGTGGATCCGGCGCTGCCGTTTTTTCTGGCTGATCATCTGCATATGTCGTTAAAGGCCATTGACAGGCTCTTGAATCAGGAGAGCGGTCTTGCGGGGCTTTGCGGGACCAACGATATGCGCGAAGTCATGAAAGCAAGGGCGGCCGGAGACAAACACGCGGAAATCGCCCTGGAGGTTTACTGTTACCGCATCAAAAAATACATCGGCGCGTATTATGCGGTTCTGGGATCCCTGGACGCCCTCGTGTTTACCGGCGGCATTGGAGAAAACGCGGCGGATGTCCGAACGTTGTCCTGCCGGGGCCTGGAGAGGATGGGCATTTTGCTGGACGCCGAAGCCAATCGCCGCCCTGCGGACCGAACCGGACCGGAAGGGAGCAGAGAAATCAGCCCTCCGGACGGCGCCGTCAAGGTCCTGGTGGTTCCAACGAACGAAGAACTCAGGATCGCTCAGGAAACCATGCGGGTGATTGTGAAAAGGGATGGACAATGAGAAGGGCGAAACTGCAAAGACATGCCAAAGTGGTGGCCACGCTGGGTCCGGCTTCGTCCAGGGTGGAGACCATTGCGGAGCTGATTCTGGCCGGAATGAGTGTTGCCCGCGTTAACATGGGCCATGGAACGTATCAGAGTCGCGCGGAACTGATCGCCAATATCCGCAAGGCCTCCGCCCTGGTAGGATTGGAAGTGGCTGTTCTCTTGGACCTGCAAGGTCCCAAGATCCGGGTGGACAAAATACCGGCACCCATGACACTGAGAAAGGGTGAGACCTGGGTGATCGGCCCGGCTACGGTTCAACCGGACTATCCCGAGTATCAGGATTGCTTTATCCCAACCACCTACGAACACCTTGTGGAGGACTGCAGCGACGGCGTGCGGGTACTTTTCGACGATGGGCTGATTGTGGCGGAAACGGTGGAAAGGGACCGAGATGTTTATAAAATTCGGGTGGTTGTGGGCGGTAGGCTTACGTCCGGCAAAGGCATCAACCTTCCGGACACCAAGGTCTCTGCGCCCAGCCTGACGGGCAAAGATCGCCAAGACATTGCCTTTGGCGTTGAACACGGCGTGGATTATGCGGCCTTGTCTTTTGTACGAAAAAAAGAAGATGTCCTGGGCTTGCGAAAACTCCTGGCGGATCTAGACAGCAATCTGCCCGTGGTGTCCAAGATTGAGAATCGTGAAGCCGTGGACAATATCGATGAGATTCTCAGGGTCAGCGACGTCATTATGGTGGCGCGCGGCGACATGGGCGTTGAGCTGGGCAACCATATGGTTCCTTCTGTTCAGAAACAAATCATCGCCCTGTGCAATCAGGTGGGGGTGCCGGTCATTACGGCCACACAGATGCTCGAATCCATGGTGGAAAACGCCACCCCTACCAGAGCGGAGGCCTCCGACGTGGCCAACGCCGTGTGGGACGGTACGGATGCGGTGATGCTCAGCGCTGAGACAGCCTGCGGTAAGTATCCCGTGGAGGCGGTTGAGATGATGGGAAGCATCATCAGGGAAGCGGAAAAGACGCCGAAACCCCGAGCGTCGCTCAAATATCTGGATCTTACCCGCGTGAACGACGCCACCATGGTGGGAGCGTCGCTCATTGCGGAAAAAATCGGCGCCAGCCGAATCCTGTCGGTTACGGAATCAGGCAATTCCTGCTTGAAAATGAGTCGCTTCAGGCCCCAGACCTCGGTTCTGGGCGTTTCCAACGCCTTGTCCGTGGTAAGGAAGATGTGCCTGTATTGGGGCGTGAGTCCGTTCTACCTGGATGAATACGACGAAGACGATGTTAGGCTGGAGGACCATGTCATAGACAAGGTGCGAAGCGCCTGCGAATTGCAGTCCAATGACAAGATAGTCATTACCAGAGGCAGCGGGAGGTTTTTCGCGCGAGGCACGGCCAACTCCATCAAGGTGATCACGATTGAGTAAAGAAGAAGACAGCTCTCTATAAAGCTCAAGTAACACTGTCTTCCGGCCTATGGGCATCGGTCCTCCAGGCGGCCAAAACTCGCCGCAAAGGCCGCGTAAGGACTGCCATCGACGGGTAACTGCGCATCATGGGAGAGGTTATGATGGTTTGTAAGCCTTCTGGAAAGGCTGAGCAGCGGCACCCCCAACTCGGCCTAAGCGGCTCAGACAGTTGCCCGGCTTGCGGCCCCATACCCATAGGCTTCTGAAACTTGAGCTTTTTGGATAACTGCTTAGAATAATTGTGATGCGACCCGAAGTTGGTGATTATAGAATCTCGAAAACAATCGGTACTTCCAACGGCTTTGCGCCCTTCTGATTTGTCCTGATCTTTAATCTATCGGTGTTGACGCCTTTTTTCAGTTTTTCCCATCGAGGCTCAACCTGGATCCGGTATATCCGGCCGGGGTGTTCTTCGCTCACATTGACTACTTTGAAAAGGGAGTTTTCTAAATCGGCTTTATCGATCTTCGGATCTGTGCCTTTATTAAAGATGACGTCTACCGAGCGTCTTACCGAAGCTCCGCTGGTCTTTATTTGTTGGAGATGTTCTTCCATCAAACGGCCAAAATCAAGAACTTTGGGCCTTGTTTCGACCGAGAGCATGACATTGACCGAGATTCGGACAGATAATTCCGGCTTCTCCGGATAGTTGGTTGACAGCTTGATGTCTCCTTTATAGGTCGCTTCTTGGCTGACCTTATTGTCTACCAGAAGTTGCCATGCACAACCGTTCCCGTTTTCCGTTTTTTTCAGGGAGACGGCAACCTTGTCCGGGATGGAAACGGAAACAAGCTGCACCTCCAAAGGTTCTGGTTTGTGACCTTTCAGGCAGACGATTGTCCCGAATGTTTCGTCGAAAAATCCTGTGAGCCTGAGGTGCTTGGGGATGACGGAGATTGGAGTCCATACGTTTCCCTTGACCCCTATGGTGAATTCAGGGGTCTCGGGATCGTTGATGAGCACTCTGGCGATTTTATGGATAGGTCCCTGCTCGTCTTCGGTGTCCACCTGGAGAGTAACGGCGCCCTCCCCGCCGGGAGGGATGGTCCGGTCAAACCGGGCCACGCTGCATCCTCAATCAGGCCTTACTTCTTTGATTTCAAGCGGCGCCGATCCTCGATTGAACACGCGAAAATCGTATTTTACAATATCCCCTTGGGACACTTCGCCAAATTCATACGTTGGCTGCTCAACTCCGATTATTGGTGTTGATTCAACCGCGTCTTTGGCTTCTGAAAGTCCCATCCAAATAGTTACCATCAGGGATGCTAATAGTATCGACCTGGAGATATTCATCATTTTGTAATCCTTTCTTTCCACGAGCTTTATTGGGGACTGGACCGCGTTCCGGTCTTTCATTCATTGTCCCTTTTCGACAAAAAGCCGGCCTCATTCAACCGATTCTTTGTCTTCGTCGGAATCGATCCTCGTCGGGTTTACGGGACAAACAAAAAAACCAATTTTATCTTTATATATATACACTTCTCTATAAA
>CAYSGJ010000228.1:0-25340 GCA_964430705.1 uncultured Desulfobacterales bacterium
GGACGAGGTGCGGCAGGGCAGCGCAGGCGGGCCGATACAATATCGGTATGTGTATGACGACAACGGTAATCGTACTGAAAAACGGGACGGATCGGACACCGTCCTTCATACATATCTCTACGACCAGAAAAACCGCGTCACAACATTGATGACCGCCACGGATACATACACGTTCCAGTACGATCCGAACGATTATAGGATACGCAAATCCGACGGAACCGATGCCAACCAGTATCTCATGGAAGGCGAACACTATGAGGCCATCTATCATGAAACCGACACCATCAAGGCCAAATTCTTGAGAGGGGTGGTGGTTGACGAGATTGTCAATGGCTACTATTATGATCAGGGCACCAAAACCAACTATACGTTCCACCATGATCAGTTGGGTTCGGTGGTGGCCCTGTCCGGTCATAACGGCGATGAAATGGAAACCACCAAGTTTGGACCTTTTGGGGATGTGATTGATTCAACCGGCACCAGCCCGAATGCTCTAAAATATACCGGTCGGGAGCTGGATTCTGAAACAGGGCTTTACTATTACCGCGCAAGATACTATGATCCCGAAATCGGCAGGTTCCTCTCCGAAGATCCACTGGGGTTTGAGGCGGGGGTGAATTTTTATACGTATGTGGGGAATAATCCGGTTAATTTCAATGATCCGTCAGGGCATCTAGCAGATATACTTATTGATGCTGGTTTCATTGCCTATGACATTTATAGTTTGGTAAAGAATCCTGGATGGGACACAGCGGCCGCCCTTGGTTTAGACGTAGTAGGCGCTGCCGTTCCCTTTGTGACCGGATTGGGGCAAGCTTATCGAACCGAGAAATATCTCACTGAAGTGGCAAACTATGCCGACAAATTGGTCATCCCAACTGGCACTAGCGCGAAAGTCGCCGGAACGTTGAAACATAGTGAAGCGGCAAGGATCATTGACACAGGGAGCTCGGGATTGTTATCTGAGATTTCATTCAAGGGCGGTAGCGAAGTCAGCTATGGGACAAGAGGAAGCGTACGGCTCGACGCACTCAGCGGCACACCGGAGAACATTACCCGCTGGTATGATTTTAAATTCGGCGACAGTGGTCTGAATAGCAGCCGTATTGGGCAGATACAAACCAACATCCCGGGAGGCGCATCTGTCCCTTTCACCGAGATTCGTCCTGGAGTGCTTCCGACCTCGCCCTCGTCTTACAGTGGTCTGGGTGCAGCATACAATCTGGGTACCGATCTTTTTGGGGGCAGCTCTGCCGCCGGTGGATACGTGCTCTACCCGAACAAACCGAATACGAACATGATGCAATCCGTCTATAGTAAATAATCAAGAAGGGTTTATTTGATAGGTGCAATTTCATGGGTAGTATGTCCAGTCAGGTAATTTGGAGACAGCAGTGGGATGCCACAGCGTATTCCACACTCATACAGGCACTGGCAGCATTGCAGTACGAAATACGGGAATTGCCTTCACAGCAATGGGACGCTCGCACCGCATCTATCGGCGGTGTCCGTGATTACCAATGCTCATACGTTGCGCAGGCGGGAGTGGATTGGTCTTCAGTGCTCTTGTTTCTTAACGCGCTTATTGGCGAGTCCTTGGCCATGGAATTGTCGCGGCTTACGTCGGGACCATCTATCGTATTCTCGGAATATGACCAAGTCACTTGGGGTTACGTTCTTTTCCGGAACGGCACAACTTCTGACAGGTTTTGGAGTATGCCTGAAATAGTCAAGGAGGATGCCACAGCAGTTCGTGGCGTTCTGTCCGTACTGAGCAGAGTGTTCGATGTACCTGAATCGCATATTGCTCCCTATCTGCGTCAATTTTCATTAGAGCAATTGACCGACGAAAAGGCCTTTCCAGATGATGAGTTTGTGTTGGCTGACCATTGGGTACGAACGGATTTTATGCGCAGGCTCGGATTGCAGTATCCTGATCCCGGAAGGACGCCCGGCGGCCGCTACATTCGGATTATTGAGTTGGCTAAGGAATAAGATAGTGAAATCTGGACGAGGCTAAGTCTCTCCTGAAATCTACTGCAAGGCGTTTGAATATTGTTTTACTTTAACCGCTTTTCCTATTATCCAAACTGCTAAAATACATCAGTATGCAGACCGGTTTTTTGACGGGGCAAAGAAAGCCCTTCCCGGGCGAGGAGCCGCATCGGAATATACCGCGCAAGATACTATGATCCCGAAATCGGCCGGTTCCTTAACGAAGATCCTCTGGGTTTTAAGGCGGGGATTAATTTTTATACATATGTTGGAAATAACCCCATCAATTTTTAATGATCCGGATGGGTAAGGATGGAATCTGAATTTTTTTCCCAGAACACCCCATTACAATTTCAAAGACAGATCTACAATTACCCTGAGGCCATTCGGGAGTGGTTTGCAATCCTCCGCTGGCGGCGGTTTTGTGCTATATCCGAACAAGCCCAGTAATAGCATGAAGCTGAAGTTGTCATTGAAAGTAACATTGAATCACCTAGGAGTTAATTATGATGACCTCGAAATCTATTTTTAGCGGAAACAGGCTTTGCAATTTTACTAAAATTGTTTTTTCCTCAACACTTTTATTCGTTATATTTTTTAACGGCATGGCGGATGCGGCCCTATTGGGCCAATTCGATTTATCATATCCCTATAGTACTCAGGGAATAGCTTCAGGTGTGGATGTGGACATATATTATCTTAACCAAAACGGCACAACGCTGTTTGACGATTTAGTTTTAAGCGGTACGGATCAAGGAGTTGAATTTTTGGCAACATCTTCACAAGGATCAAATCCCGACCCTAATTTTGATAATTTTATATTTTTGTTGGCAGATTCTGTTGATCAGAATTTTGCAATTTATTGCGATCTGAAAGATACAAACGGGTGGCTCGAAGCAAGCTTGCTCGAATCCACTGGTTTCAAAACAACCCCCGATTTTTATGATTATACAATTGATGCCATAGGATTAAAGATCAATTCCTTGATCATCGACATCCCCGGACAAGACCCCAACGGTGATGGCAACTGGACGGATTTTGAAATCGACTTAACCCTGAATGTATATGGCAGTCCGGTTCCGATTCCCCCAGCGCTCTGGCTGCTTGGTTCAGGGTTGGTTGGACTAGTGGGTATCAGGAAGAAGTTCAAGAAGTAACTTCAACATATTTGCACAGAAGGCGGAGTCATAATAGGCTCCGCTTTTTTATGTCCATATATTGTGGTCAGTCTTGATAGGCCGAAAGTGTCGCTTGCTACAAAAACACGACTTGGATTGGCGAAGAGATATCGCTCAATATCAAGATTTGGGAGGGGCTCCCGCCTTTCTAGATCTCTAGTTGAATAGAAACATTGTGACAAATTTCTCAGATTTTCTTGTTCTGCTAACACTACGCCTTAGGTGAGTTTCGATCTTGAGCAGAACGTTTTTTGGCTCGCTGAAAATATATCATCAGGAGATTGAAACAAAGAATTTCCTGCCAAGGTCACAGCAACCAGTTGTTATCTACATCCCGTCGAAAGTGTGGATAATGCCTAATCATCATCCAAATTTCCGACCTCCCGATTTGGTCGATTGCTGCAATGCAGCTCGACGTTTGATACTCCGAATTTCTTTCGGATTTTGTTATGAAATCCCCAAAAACTGTCTGCTTCCTGTCCCGGTATTGACATTTTTTCTGATTTCCGATAGAGACCTTGGTCGTAAGTCCTTATTTTTGCAATACGTATAGTGGCTTCAAATATATAGCCAATGCGTTTTCACTAGGAGTGGTGATAAATGATGTATTTGCAGTGCAGGTTTTCGAGAACCTAAACTTGCTTGTATGAAATGGATCGGGTAAACTAAATAAAATAGTTTCCATAGGAGCAAGATTACAATGAATTTTGTTATACCTCTCGACGAGATGACAACGGAGGATAAACTAGCCATTATGGAGCGATTGTGGGAAGATCTCTGCCGAAATACTGAATCCGTACCATCACCGGCTTGGCACGAAGACGTGCTATTGGCGAGAAAGAAAGAAGTCCAGGAAGGCAGGGCGAGATTTTCCACTCTTGATGAGGTCAAGGATAGAATCAGAAAATCCACCAGATGAGAATCGATATCCTCGATGGAGCTGAGAAGGACCTTATGAATAGTATTCCAAAAAAGTATTTGAGTATACGCAAAATAAAGCAAAGTTTTTTTCATGGAGAGTATGTGTTCTTTGTCACAACTGTAGCCGTCGCTCTAAATCCCCTGTCTCCGATTTCTGCAATTACGTAACAAAAGCTGATTGACACCAAATGGCTTGGCTGTCATTATCTGCTTGATCCCTGTCTTTCTTTGTATCCTCAAGGCAGGGGATTTCAGTTCTCATTGCCATTTTCCTGCAGCAACCTGCAGGGGGATCCTCGATTGTAAGGAAGTGTTCAAAAATCTATCGCTCACCAGACTCCCCCAAAGGTCTTTCCATGAATTTCTTATCAGAAAGCTCAACCACCCTGTCTGCAATACGGCTTACCTGTTCCAGGTAATGCGAAACCACAATAAGCGTACAGTGGGATCTAAGCGAGAGCAGCAACTCCTCGATGATCGCAGCCGCTTTTGAATCCAAAGACGACGTCGGCTCGTCGAGCAGCAAAACCTCCGGCTCCAAGACAAGAGACCGGGCGATACACAGGCGTTGCTGTTGGCCGCCGGACAACGCGTGGGCATGATCGCCGAGACGGCCTTTGACTTCTTGCCAGAGATAGGCCCTCCTAAGGGCCTTTTCCACCTTGCCGGCCACCAGCTTCTTGTCCTTTTCACCGGCAAGTTTTAAAGGGAAAGCAATGTTTTTATACACACTCATGGGCAGCGGATTGGGCGTTTGGAAAACCATGCCGACCAGTCGCCGAAGCCTCGGCGGAGGGAAAGATCCATTGTAGACATCATGAAAGCGCCCATTGAATCGTATTTGCACCGTGCCTTGCATCTTTGCTTCAGGGATATTTTCCCAAAGGCGGTTCAGCACCGTCAGGAAGGTTGACTTGCCGATACCCGATGGTCCCACGATCGCAGTAAGGGTATTCTCCTCGAACTGCGCGGTCACGTTTTCAAGAACCTGGTGTCCCTGATATGAAAGACACAACCGATCAACCTTGATTTTGATTTCGCGTTCCATCACATGATCACGCACGGTACAGGGCATAGTAAACAAGCTGTTTCCTGATCACAAAAGCACAGGAAAAAAGTATGGCGCAAAGGGCTAGAAGAATAATGGCGGCGCCATATCCTGTCAACAGCTCCTGCGTGTCTGCATACTGGGCGGAGATATAGTAGATGTAAAAAGGAAGCGCTTCATAATTGGAAAAAATGGACTTCGGAACACCGGCCGTGGCTACAACGCCGGTCAGCATAATGACTGCCGTGTCCTCTGCGCAACGCCCGATGGCCAGAATGACTCCGCTGACGATTCCCGAAAGAGATTTTGGGATCAGCACGTAAAAGATATTCTGGAGCTTTGTCGCCCCCAAAGCCAGGGCCGTAAGCCGCGTTTCCGCGGACAAGTTTTCCAAAGAAACCTGCGTGGTTCTGACGATATACGGAAGGACCAACAAGGCAAGGGACAGGCTCGAGATGAGTAGACACGGATAGATGTTGTCTGAAAAGTGCTTATGCAAGAAAATGGCAACGGAAAACCCAAAAAGTCCCACCACAATGGATGGTACGCCTGCCAAAATGTCAAAGAAAAGATTGAGCGTCCGCTTGACCTGTTTTCCTGCATACTCAGCCAGATAGATTCCGCCGGCCAGACCAACCGGGATGGCCCACACCACGGAGAGCACAACCAACAACAGGGTACCGATGATGGCCGGGAAGAGCCCGTCAAAGACCTGTCTTTTCAGCAGCAACGCATCCATGGGTTTGGTATCGCCGAAAATCAGGGCCAGATTCAGCGCTCCGGACCCCCTGATCAGCAAATACCCGACGATACAAGCAATGCTTCCGATCAGCACCAGGGCGCTGACCCAGGCCCAGCCCAACAAACATTTTTCAAAAAAACGTTTCAAAACTGCGATCTCCCGCCGGCAGCTCCAAACACCCTTATTCCCATAACGATCACGGTGGTAAATATATAGAGCACGATGCCGCAGGCAAAAATCGACTTGAACTCAAGGCTTTCGTAGTCGGCCGCAATCACCAGCGCAATATGAGACGTAAGCGCCCTTGCCGAATCCAGAACAGAACCTGGAACCTGAACGGCGTTTCCGGCGATCATCAACGCGATAAGAGTATCGCCCAAAGCCCTGCCGATACCAAGAATCAAGCCTGTCAGGACTCCTTTCCATGCGCATGGCAATACGACATAAACAAACTTCTGGACGCGCCTGCCGCCAAGGGAGTCCACTGCGTTCAGATAGGATTTTGGGACCTGATCAAAGCTGTCGGTGAAAAACAATATCATGGTCGGCGATATAAGAACCGCCAGCATGAGAGAGGCGGAAAGCACACACATGCCGGAGCCTGCCTGAAACAGTTCTCGAATGAAAGGAACAAGCAGGAAAATGCCGACAAACCCATATATGACGGTGGGCACTCCGGTCATGAATTGGACGACCCGCAGCAGAAAATGACTCACGGGCCTCGGACCAAGACCGCTTATCAGAGAGGCGCATCCCAGACTCAGAGGAAACCCGAAGAGCACACCGAGAAAGGCAATGGCCAACGTGCCCAACACCATGGGATAGATGCCGTACAATCCTTGATGCGGCGACCAAGGTTGGGTCAAAAGGTCGAAAAAAAGGCCCCCCTTCAAAAGAGGGAGGCCCAATATGACCATAAAACCCAGGATGAGAATGGTGAATAGCGCGCTGACCGAGGCCGAGAAAAGGAAGAGCTTTTCGACCAACTTTTCATGAATTCGGGTCATTTCACAGGCACAAACCCTTTGTCTGCAACAATCTCCTGACCTTCAGGAGTCAAAAGATAATCGATCAGTTTTTTCGCCAACCCCGTAGGCTCGCCTTTTGTATTGCTGTAAAGTCCCCGGGACACCGTGTATTGACCGCTTTTTACGCTATCAAGACTCGGAACCACCCCTCCGAAAGCAACGGGCGCTACCGTATCGTCGATATGCCCGACGGACACGTAACCGATACTGTAAGGATCCTGGGAAACAGCAGATTTCATGGCGCCGTTGGAAACCACAAAGTTGGCTTTCGGCGTGATGTCGCCCTTGCCCAGCGCGTTTTTCCAGAAAACCTCGCGGGTGCCGCTTGCCTCATCTCTCGTATAAACATTGATCAGCGCATCGGTCCCACCGACCTGTTTCCAGTTCGTAATCTTGCCCGCGAAGATATCTTGCGCCTGGGTCTTACTCAACGACCCGACGGGGTTTTTCGGATTGACCACAATCCCGACCCCGTCAAACGCCCACATGAACACCTCAAGGCCATATCGGCTTATCTCTTCATCGGTGGGCTTGCGACCGGAGTTGCCGATATCGATCAGGCCTTCCCCCGCCTGCTTGATGCCCACGCCCGACCCGCCGCCGGCAATGCTGATCTGAACGTCCGGATTGAAGGTCATGATCCGTTTTGCGACTTCTTTCATCACAGGGATATGGGCGGTGCCTCCCGCAATCTTTAAAGCGCCTTTTTCCCCTTTGAAGCCTTCAACCGCACCGGCATGCGCCGTCCGGCCAAACGCAAGAAAGCAACAAACCACAGCCAATCCCGCCCAAAAAGTCTTCGCTCTCATACACTTTCCCTCCATTCAAAAAATTCGAACGCCAACGTTTGCAAGGTTTCAGCCCCTTTGAAAATCCGAGAACATGTCAAACCGCCCAACCATTGCCGACTTTTTAATTCTGGTGATTTTAATAGGTTATACAGGCGTCGTCAAATAGGTAATATCGATGATATCAGGCTGTTGTTATGGAATATTTCTATGGCAAGCGCGATCGTTGTCTGTGATGAGTACAGAGAGAGGCGACTGAAGAACAAGCAGATCAACTGTTATCCAGGACGTCGCGAATAGTCTCGGCCATTTCTTTCATAATAATTGGTTTCATAACAAACTCTCGGACACCTATCTGCCTTGCCATATCCGCATTTATTTGGTCGCTGAACCCCGTGCACAAAATGACGGGAATGTCGGGTCGAATGCTGATAATCCCGGTTGCAAGTTCTCGTCCCGTCATGTTCGGCATCGTCATATCCGTAATGACGATGTCGAAGTTTTCGGGATGAGCGCGAAAACACTCCAATGCCTCCACGCTGCTGGTCTTTGCGACGACTTCGTAACCCAGATGATTCAACATGCTCCGGACGGCGTCCACCATGGGTTTTTCGTCATCAACCAATAGAACGCGTTCATTGCCGCTCGGCAATCCTGAAGGCTTTTCCGATTTCCGTACCACCTTCTTCTTTGTCCTTGGAAGAAAGACTTCAAATCTTGTCCCTTGCCCGGGTTGACTATCCACCAAAATGGTGCCGCCATAGCTCTTCACAATCCCGTGAACCACCGCCAAGCCCATGCCGGTGCCCTCCCCCCGGACTTTTGTGGTATAAAAGGGTTCAAATATGCGATACAGCGCGGACGGCTTGATCCCATGGCCCGTGTCGGAAATGCTAACCCTTACATACTGTCCCGGTTCCAGACCAAGTCTTTCAGATTCCGCTTCAGAGTCAATATCCGCACCCTCCACGCTCACGTGCAATATCCCGCCGTTTTCTCGCATGGCATGAGCGGCATTGGCGCAAAGGTTCAGAACCAACTGATGGATCTGGGTGGAATCGCCTTCTACTGCCGCTGAGTCGATCTTGATTTGCTGTTGAATGTCGATGGTGGTCGGTATGGAAGAACGAATCAACTGCAACGCTTCTTTCACAATCGGGATGATATCCAGCGGCACCGTCTTGTGTTCGGATTGACGGCTGAAGGCCACAATCTGCCCGACCAGCTTCTTTGCTCTATGGGCTGCTTTTAACACCTCCTTGAGACTTCCCTGAGCCGGATGGTCCGGAGCAATTGCCAAGATCGCCAGCTCCGTTTGAACCATGATCGGAGTGAGGATATTGTTGAAGTCGTGCGCTATTCCTCCTGCCAAGGTGCCGATAGCCTCCATCTTCTGGGTTTGTTGGAGTTGTCTTTCCAGTATTTCTTTTTCTTTTTCCACCGCCTTGCGCTCGGTGATGTCCTGATTCGCGCCACACGTTTTGACTGTTACGCCCCGATCATCCTTGACAATGAAGAAGCGTACGTTGATAAATCCGGTCTGTCCGTCGGCGTAAACAATGCGGTGCTCTATTTGGCGGGAGAAATTCGCATCCGAGGCCTCAATGGCTTTTCGGATCTCTTCACCGATAACGGCATTATCTTCCGGATGAACGAAAAGCGCCGCATAGCGTGCGGAGGACATGGCATAGCCGCCGACTTTTTCCGCGCAAGTACGAAAGAGAGCGTAGAACTGATCGTTAAAAAGAAACAGATCGTTGGCAACGTCGTACTCCCAATAGGCCAACCGACCGATCTCGACAGCGTTGGCAAGCTGCGCCTCGCTGGTGCGCAGCGCCTCCTCCGCCCGTTTCCGTTCCACGATTTCGGCCGTCAGACTCTCATTTGATCGGATCAGCTCGGCTATATTTTTTTCCAACTTGCCTTGCGCTTCTCGAAGTTCCCTTTCCACCCCTTTTAAGTCCGTCACGTCCGAAAAAGACACCGCCACGGCGTGCGGCTTGTTTTCGTTCTCCCTTATCAAGGCTTGCGTATTCACCTTGATCCACCGTATTTCTCCATCGGACCTACGAATGCCCATCGCCACGTTCCGGCATGGGTTGCCGGTGCGCAAGCTGATCATGGAAGGATGGTCCTCGCCGCGAAACTCCGACCCATCCTCGTAAATGGTTCGCCAATCAACCCCGACCGACGTCTTGCCCAGTGCTTGTTCGGACGTTATTCCGAAGATCCTCTCAGCCCCGCGATTCCAGGCTACGATTTTACCGATTGCATCCTGGAGACAGATTCCTTCTTCCACCGCATCAATGATGATTCGATATTTTGCTTCCGCCTCTCGCAAGGCCTTTTCCGCCCCTTTTCGCTTCTCGGCCTCTCGAACAATCCCCCAGGCTTTCATGCTGTAATGGAAGAAAAACGCGCCGAACGCCAGAACAAGACCAAACAGGACGATCAGTCTGTTTCTGAGACGTACAAGAGACGCCAACACTTCATCTTCGCTCGTTGCCACCACAATGCTCCAGAAGCTGTCGGCTACTTTGATGGGCATATATACGGCATGTTTTTTAACCGATTCCCTTCGTTCCTCCCTGATCCGATCAAATTCGTAGACCGCCATTCCTTGACGGCCCTTCACCATCTCCCACGCCAAGGAAAGAATCGTCGGAAAGTCCTTGCAGTTTTCAAAAACAGAGTTTCCCGTGTGACCCGGCACAGGACAATAGAGTTCTATGCCCTCCTGATTCGTCATCCAGGCATAACCTGTCTGCCCGTAGCGGATCACTTCCAGAAAATTCTCTGCAATATAGTGAAAGTCAACCAGAACGCCAAGCGTTCCCCTGAATTCGGTTCCCTTCAAGACCGGGACATGCAGGGCCATGGCACGATGGCCTTCAACGGCGGTGAAAATACCGCTGATAACAGGCAGGCGGGTCTCCATGATTTTCCGTATGTGTTTTTGGGGTGAAATATCTTGGTCAATCAGGGCGAGAGGAGATGGGGAGATATAAGCAATTTTTCCGGTACGATCAATCCGGGCAATGGCATGAATGCCCGTCGGGTGCATATGTAAGGCAAGGTCCAGTTCATTTCTGCCTTGATCGTCAAGATCGATGATGTGTTCTAAACCGGCAAGTTGGGTGAGAAATTCGATGGTATGGTCAAAAAATCCCTCAATGCCCCTTTGCGCCTGCTTGGCATGAATCGTCTGCTGCGCATTCAAGTCGGCAATGGCCTTTTCTTTTGCCTCATTGTAAACGGCGCGAAACAGGTAGAAGAAAAGGCCAAGGAAACAACATAGAAGTCCCAACAGGAATCTATTTTTCATGATCGCCTTTCAACAGGTTTTGTTTGCTTGTCAACCCGAATGGTTTTCAATGCGCTGCATGAATATATGCTTTATTTCGCAAGAAACATACCACGATTCTCCCGGTCGGCCACAATTGCTCTGCGCCGAAAACAATCCGGAATTACAAAACAAAATTGTCGCTTTAAAAGCAACGACGACCGCAGAAAAACAGGCTTTGCCCAAATTTCCCAATGGGCAACAACACCCGGCCCGGGACCGATCCGCCTGGACATCTCCTGTTTTTGCCTAAAAACTCTTGCATACCATACAAATGTATGCCATAAAGATCGTGTGGGATATACCATGTCCCATTAAGATCCGTAAACGGAGGACAACACATGACCCCGAAAACGCCCCCGGGACAAACGCGTCACCAAATCTATGATTTTGTACGCAAACGGCTCCTTGAGGGTCTTCCGCCAACAGTAAGAGAGGTACAGTTTGCATTTGGTTTTCGATCGGTTCAGACCGCCCGGGAACACCTGGAAACATTGGTTTCCGAAGGAAAACTGACCAAAGAAATGGGCAAGGCGCGAGGATACCGTCTGCCGAAGGAATCCGGGCTGCCGGCCCCCGCCCTGGTTCCCCTCCTGGGCCAGGTCCAGGCAGGGGCCCTGACCACCGCGGTCCAAGATCCCGAAGGCTACATTGCCGTCCAATACAAGAAAAATCGGGAAGCCCTGTTCGCCCTGCGGGTTCGTGGCGAGAGTATGATCGGCGCAGGCATCTTGCCGGGAGACGTGGTTATTGTGCGCAGACAACCCACGGCAGACCACGGCGATATTGTCGTAGCCGTGGTAGACGATGAAGCCACCGTGAAACGATTGCGTTTGAACGGCGATCGGGTTGCATTGCATCCGGAAAATCCGGCCTTCAAACCGATCGTCCCGGAACCGAACGAACTCGTTTTATTGGGCAAGGTGATCGAGGTACGTCGATACTTCGAACAGATGCCGGCCTTTGAGGTGTAATGTCCAATCCGGCCCATATCCTGCGCGATCCGACGCTCATCGAGTGCATGCACACCGCGGATACCCTGCCGCAGTTCCTTTCCCCCCGAAGATGGTCTGTAGACTACCTGGCGGGAAAACTCGCAGAGCTGCGAAGCGCAGCCGCACCGGCTGTTTTAACCGCCGGCATGAACTTGGTTCTCAAAGCACAAACCGGATTGGAAACCGCTGTATGGGTGACGTCCACGGAAAGCATCTTCTTCCCCGAAGACGCCCAAACATGGGGGGTAGATCTGGACGCCATGGCGGTAGTCCGCGTGCCCGGGGCCGCGGCGATGTTGCAAGCATCGGACAAATTGATCCGCTCCGGGGCCTTTGGATTGATCATCCTGGATTTTGTGTCCCCACTGCCCTCCCCCATGGGAAAGGGCGACAGCAAGCCCGGAGCGCCGGGTCATGTTTCGTTTGCACAACAGGCAAGGTTTCTGGGGTTGGCGAAAAAACATCAAACCGCCCTGGTCTTTTTAACCTCAACGCATAGCCCCTTGTCTGGGGCAAGCTCCCTCGTTTCCCTGCGCGGCGAGGTGGGGCGCCGCCATGCAGATACGGATATCTACAAAGTCCGGATCCACATTCTCAAAGACAAACAGCACGGACCAGGGTGGCATCATGAAGAGCGTTGTTTGGGGCCGGACGGCTTGTATTGACTTGCCGGTATTTTTCCTACAATTGGTTCTCCGGCGGCACCCCCACTGGAGAAACGGACCTGTGGCGGTTGTCTCCAAGGAAACACCGCAAGGCAAAATTCTCCTTGCCTCCGGAAAAGCCCGGGAAAAAGGAATCGTTGCCGGGCTTAGCTATGCCGCCGCCTTGGGGCTTTTGCCGGAACTTCGTGCGGTCGCCGTATCACCGGCCGACATCGCCGACGGCAAAGCCGTCGTCATGAAACAGCTGCAAGACTTTTCTCCCAAGGTGCAAGCAGACAGAGCAGATTCAGCCACCTTTTGGCTGGACGCCTCAGGGCTCAAGCACCTTTATCCTTCTTTGCATACATGGGGAGACAGGATCCGTATGGCATTGCGTCAACTCGGATTTAAAGCCGTGGTGGTCATCGGGTTCAGCCGCTTTGGCACGTTTGCGCTGGCCCGCAGCAAAAGCAAAAAAACAATGGTGTTACACAGCTCTCAAGAAGAAATGGCATTGGCCCGACGTGTATTGCTCACGCACTTGGGACTGCCCTTGTGGATCACTCGGGAACTGTCCGGGTTGGGCAAGAACACCATAGGCGACCTGATTTCCTTGCCGGCAACGGACATCCTGGATCGCTACGGCTCCCGGATCTATCGCTTGTGGAGCTTGGCTTCAGGCAATTTACGAGAGCCGCTGACAGCCGAGAAGGTTGAAAATCCGCCGGCTGTGTCTCTCATACTCGACGACCCGGAATCCCATGTCCTCAGGTTGACCTTTCTCATCAAACGATTGCTCAGAGAGCTTCTGTCAAAAATCGCAGCACGCCGACACGCCCTGGCAGAACTGCAAATCAGCCTAAGACTCCACGGGAACAGCTATGTGGTGGAGCAATTATGTCCCGCCCGGCATACCTTGAATGAAATCCGGCTCACAGATCTGGTGCGGCTTCGCCTGGAACATACGCCCCTGAACGCCGGAGTCATCGAGATCCGGCTCGACGCCAAGACAGTGCCCGCGACAACCCGGCAGCTCCAGCTTTTTGTAGAACGGCCCAGGCGCGATCCGGAAGCCGCCGGAAAAGCTTTTGACCGGCTGCGCGCCCAATTTGGTCCTGACACGGTCGTACAGATCAAATTGCATCCAGGGCATCTTCCTGAGGCACGCTTTTCCTTTGAACCCGCAGGACATGCCACCCGCCCCAAGGCCATCGCCCAAAGCCGCCCCACCCTGGTCAGGAGGATATTTACCCGACCGCACCCCCTCAAGGGGTGCCCTCTTCCACAACAAGGTCGGAACTTGAAAACAAAGAGTGCAAACCTGTCCGGCCATGTAAACGGCCCATATATCCTATCAGGAGGATGGTGGAACGGGGCCGTTCATCGAGAATACTATTTTGTACAAACCAAGACAGGCGACGTCCTGTGGGTCTATTTTGACGGCAAGAGACGCCGGTGGTTCCTTCATGGCACGGTAGAGTAAAATGGATGGAGTTTCTCACAATCAGCGATGCCTACATACGTTCCGCTTTGGTGCAAAACGAATTTTTCTTTTCTCCAGGGGGCAAGCCATCCCCATGAACTGATCGAAAAGGCCCACGGCTTCGGATTGTCTGCCATCGCCGTGACTGATCGGGATGGCCTGTACGCCGTGGTACAAGCCCATGTCAAGGCCAAGGCGCTGGGCCTTCCATTGCTCATAGGCGCCCAAGTCACCTTAAACAACGGCTCCACCATTGTTTTGATTGCCGCCGATGCCGTCGGTTATCGGAACTTGTGCCGACTTCTTTCCAAGGGCCGGCTGCGATCTCCCAAGGGGTTTTCCGCCGTAACCCGAAGGGAGATCTGTTTTCATGCCAATGGGCTCATGGCCCTCTGGGGAGGACAACACAGCGCCCTGGTGCAGACGGACGACCCCGCACACATGGCCTTTGATTTGAAGGATGCCTTTGGAGACCGCCTCTATGCCTTTGCCTGCCGACACAGGCGGGAATCAGAAAGGCGTCAAGAGTGCATCCTGGTAAAACGGGCAACGGCATACCGACTGCCCATCGTGGCGGGCCATGAGGTGCTTTATCACATACCCCGGCGAAAACCCCTGCAGGACGTGCTCACCTGCTTGCGTAAAAAATGTACCCTGAGCACCGCAGGGCAAAGGATCAAGCCCAATGCCGAGAATGCGCTGAAAACCCCTGAGATGTTTTGTGCGCTCTTTGTCGATAGGCCCGAGTGGGTAGAGCGTACCCTGGAAGTAACGTCTCGGTGCACATTTTCTCTGGATCAGCTGTGCTATTACTACCCTTCGGAAACCCTTCCCGATGGAACCTCATCGTCTCAAAGGCTTCGCGGGCTTACCTTTGAAGGAGCAAAAATGCGCTATCATGGAATCATTCCGCCTGAGGTTAAGAAGCAACTTGAGCGGGAGCTTGCACTGATCGACGCACTCGACTACCCGGGTTATTTTTTGACCATGTGGGATATTGTTCAGTTCTGCCGCCGCAAAGACATCATATGTCAGGGTCGGGGCTCGGCGGCCAACTCAGCGGTTTGCTACTGCCTGGGCATCACAGCAATCGATCCCGTGCGTATGAATCTGCTTTTTGAGCGGTTCATTTCCAAAGAGCGGGCCGAACCGCCCGACATCGACCTGGATATCGAACATGAGCGCCGGGAAGAAGTCATTCAGCATGTCTATAGCAAATACGGGCGTCATCATGCAGCCATGGTCGCAGTCATGGTCCGGTACCGGCCCAAATCAGCCGTTCGGGACGTGGGCAAAGTGCTCGGGCTGCCCGCGCCCAATCTTGACCGGCTGGCACGGCTACTGTCTCACGGCCACAGCATTTGTGAAAAAGACTTCACCCGGGCCGGGCTTTCGCCCAACCTACCGGCTCACAGACATCTCTTGAGACTGTCTCAGGACTTGCTCGACTTTCCCAGGCATCTGTCCATTCATCCGGGAGGGTTTCTCCTGGGCCGTGAACCGGTATCTCATATCGTACCCATCGAAAACGGCACCATGGCCGACCGAACGGTCATCCAGTGGGATAAAAACGATGTCGAAGCCCTGGGCCTGTTCAAGGTCGACCTGCTGGGACTGGGTGCCCTGACCCACCTGCACCGATGCTTTGACTTGTTAAAAAAACACCGAGGCGTGGCCCTGTCCATGGCCACCATCCCTCCTGAGGACCCACAGACTTTTGACATGATCTGCCAAGCCAGGACCGTTGGCGTCTTTCAGATTGAAAGCCGCGCGCAGATGGCCATGCTGCCCAGGCTCAAGCCCCGCTGCTTTTACGACCTGGTCATCGAGGTAAGCATTGTGCGTCCGGGACCCATTACAGGCGGCATGGTCCACCCCTATCTGCGCCGCCGCCGTGGTGAAGAGCCGGTGACCTATCCACACCCGTCTTTGGAACCGGTATTGAAAAAGACCCTTGGGATTCCTCTTTTCCAGGAGCAGGTGATGAAACTTGCCGTTACGGCAGCGGACTACACCCCGGGAGAGGCCGATCAACTGCGTCGAGACATGGCCGCATGGCAAAGGTCCGGACAGATTGAACGGCACCGGAGCAAGCTTGTTTCCCGTATGGTCCAAAAGGGCATCGCCCTGGAATTTGCCGAAAGGGTTTTCGAACAGATTCACGGTTTTGGAGAATATGGTTTCCCGGAAAGCCATGCAGCCGGCTTTGCACTCATCAGCTATGCCACCGCCTGGATGCGATGCCATTATCCGGCCGAATTCATTTGCGGGCTTCTCAATGCCCAGCCCATGGGATTCTACAGCCCGGCCGCCATTGTCGAAGATGCAAAGAGAATGGGCTTGGAGGTCAGGCCGGCAGATGTGACGCACAGCCATTGGAATTGCACCTTGGAGCCTCTTGCAAGACGGTCTCACGGAAACCCGGGGAAAAAACAGCAAAACCGAATGCACTCACACGGCAATCCCGCACACAGCAATGCGTTTCGATTTGCCGTGCGCATGGGCCTTCGATTCGTAAAAGGCTTCGAGCGAACAAATATGGAAGCAATTACAACAGCCCGCATAAAGCATCCTTTTACGGACATAGCCGATGTTGTCCGCCGAACCGGCATGGATGCAAGCGCCCTGAAAGCCCTGGCCCAAGCGGGCGCCTTCACCCCCCTTGGTCTTTCCAGGAGACAGGCGCTCTGGGAGGTCGGCGGGCTGGTCCGAAGTCGTCATCATTCCCTGCAAATTCCCGGAAAACCCGGAAAGATTTCCTTTAAACCACTCAGTCCATTGGAAATCATCCATTGGGACTACGCGTCTGCCTCCCACAGCACCAACGGACATCCCCTGGAGCCTCTGCGCCCCCGACTCGCCGCCATGGGATTGCCCACCGCGGATGCGCTGTCCACATTCAAAGACGGTCGGAGAGTCCGGTACATCGGCATGGTCATTTGCCGACAAAGACCTGACACCGCTGGAGGGGTCGTCTTTATGACCCTGGAAGATGAAACAGGGTTTGCCAATCTGGTTGTTTGGAAAGATGTTTTTAAAAAATATGAAGTCATAGCCAAAACAGCGGCCTTCTTAGGGGTTACAGGCGCCGTGCAGAATCAAAATGGGATAAGCCACCTGATCGCCCAACACCTGTGGACCCCGCGATTCAAGCCTAATTCTTCATTGGTAGAGAGCAGGGATTTTCACTAGCGCCCACCGGACAAAACCTACACCCAAATCCACCGGCTACACCATGGCCCTTGTCAAAATACATGATTATACCTATTCCCTCTTACCCTATTCGTGATAATTGAGAACCGTGAAGATGCTTTTTCAGCCAAAAGCAGAAATGTGCGACCGGGATCGATGGTAAGACAACACACGACGCTGGGCATTGATACAATGGTAGAATAGATGGTTACGACACTGCACGAGCCATCCAAAAGGAAGAGATTTTAGAGCAACGTCAACATATCGTACCATATCGTGTGAATGAGAGGAATGGGAGGAAAAGATGAAAAGATTCGTGTCGTTCGGATTGATCGTTTTCATGATTTTTCTAGTCGGTACACCTTGTTTTGCCTTGGAGGCGTTGCAGGTCCGAACGCCCAACACGTTGTCCAGAATCAGCCATCAAGTCTTGGATAACGATATGCTCGTCGTCTCAGTGACCGATGAGCAAGGTGATCCAATCACCGGCCTCGGCATTGGAGATTTCGTGGTTCACAGGGGAGAGGATACGGCCACCCTACTGTCCGTAGAAACCCTTAAAACAACCGCTGACGTGGGCATGAACCTGTTTCTCGTCCTGGACAATTCGTACTCCATGAAGCTACGCAACGCGATAGACCCTCTGCTCTCCGCCCTGGAAGAACTGCTGCGTATCGTTCGCCCCATCGATATGGTGCACGTGGTTATGTTCGATCCGAAAGGCGCCTACCAGGATAACGGCCGCATACTTCACGTCAAGGAGGCCAAGTCCGGCGATGTGGCCGAATTGCGGCAGTTTATTCATGAGGGGTATCGGGATTTGACCACTCGGACCTATCTGTACGAAGGCATGCTGGCGGCCATCGATCTGGCTGCGGCCCTTCCGAAAAATGCCAACAAGTTCATGGTCGTTTTCTCCGACGGGGACGACATCAACAGTGCCTTCGGCACAGACGTCGTGAAAGCCGAAGCGGGCAAGATAGTCAATCTGAAAATCTACGCCATTGACTTCATGCCCACGAAAGACAAAGATCCGTTCTTAAAAGCTCTTTCCGAACAACACGGCGGGTCCTTGTGGAAAGCCGCCTCCTCGAATCAACTGGCAACCATCTTCAAGATGTTCGCCACCACGCTTCAACACCAATACGTCATATCTTATCGCTTTGAACCTAGGGCGACCATCACCGTGGAACCGGCGACCATCACTATCGAAGAAATCACCACCATCGACACGTCTCCGCTACTCAGCCATGTCTTTTTTGAAACCGGGAAAAGCCGAATTCCTGATCGATATGTGGTCTTTCAGAATCAGACACAGGCACAAGGTTTTGACGAGACGAAGCTCAAAACCACCATGGACAAGTATCTTCATGTGTTAAACATCATCGGCAAGAGGCTCGACGAAAACCCGGAAGCCACCATTACCATCGTCGGCTGCAATTCGGGGGTGGGAGAGGAGAAAGGCCGCATCGACCTGTCCAGAGCCCGGGCCGAGGCGGTTCGGCTGTACTTAAAATACCTGTGGGGAGTGGACTATTCGAGGATGGAGGTGGAAGCTCGGGGTTTGCCGGCGGTGCCGACGGCAAACCGGCTCCCTGAAGGCCAAGCGGAAAATCGGCGGGTCGAGATTTATTCGAAAACCCCGGACATCCTCGGTACTGTGAAAAGCGTTTATGTAGATGCCGTAAGCAATGTCAAGAACATTGTTGTCAAGCCCCGCGTCGTGGCCGAGCACGGCCTGAAGAACTGGAAGATCACACTGAAAGGAGATCAACTGATCGATGCCGTGAACGGCACGGGAACTCTGGAGCCTGTCTATGCATTCTCCACCCAAGATATCGGACTCGACAGGCTGTCAAAAAACCCCCGGATCGAGGCTGAGATTGTGATCTTTGATGAGCAGAACCAACAACACCGTGCCGTATCCGGTGAGCCCGTCTCGGTGACGGTACTCAGGAAGGAACAACTCCTGTCGCAAAAATTGGGCTACAAGGTCATGGAAAAATATGCCTTGATTCTTTTTGAATTCGACAGTGCCGAGATCAAGGGCGACAACGCGGCCGTCCTGGAAACCATTGTGGCAAGGACCAAGGAGTTGCCTGATGTGTTTGTGCGGGTTACGGGTCATACCGACACCATTGGCAATGACGCCTACAACATGGATCTCTCACAGCGGCGCGCCAAATCCGTCTATGACGGGATTATGGCCGCCGGGGTCGATCCGGATACCGCCACTATTGCTTACTTCGGCGTAGGGCCGCAGAATCCCCTTTACAACAATGCCCTGCCGGAAGGACGGGCGCTCAATCGCACGGTGACAGTAGACCTGGAGTACGAAGAGAATGAATAAGCGATCGGCAAAGGTCCGACTCCGGCAAAGGGTTTTTGTGCGGAAATCTCACGGCAAAGGCAACGAGACGGATTGATGTGTTTGGAGGGTTTTTCCGGGAAAGAAGAGATAAAAGATTGAAAACCATGACATTAAGATCGTATTCTATTGTTTTTTTTGCCATTTTTGTCTTTTTTTCCGTGTGCCGGTCCTATGGCGGCGATTGCACCCAAGACGAAATCACCGTGGTCTTGCCGGGCCCCGCCGTGTCCAAGGTGTTCAGCGAACTTCTGCCGATGAGAATCGATCCACACGGCAGGATGACCGGAGACCTCTCAATTAAATCGATCCGGAACCTGAGGTTCGACAAGGATAAGGTGCTGTGCTCCATCCGCTTTCTGGGAAAAGAGACAAAATACACCATGCCGCTCCGGAAAACCGCCTCTGTGGTCATAGACATCGGTGATCTGGATGTGTACTTCGATCTGGAAGGGACCTTGAGGTTTGACCCGGGCACCCACAGGCTCTATGTAAAACCGACTATTGTAGGCGATGTTCAAGGGATAGCGGAAGGAAGTCCTCTGAGCTTGTTGCTGGCGCTGCTCACCGATATCGAATATCCGATCCACATGCAAAGACTGCTGCCGGTGACGACCGGGACAGAGGGCAGGCCGGTTCAAATTGATTTGTCCATATCCGATGTTTCTTCAGAAAACAACAGGCTAGTCCTAACGGTGCAACCAAAGGTGGTGAAGACAGGACCCTGAACAAACCTTTTTACAAACGAAACCTAAAAGACCGGGGCCCGATAGCGCCGAGGGAAAAAGAGACGCCGCTTCTATGTCGGAAAACACCGCAGGTATCGGGTGGCAACACTTGCATTTGAATTGCAACCATTATCAAGGACCGGCTCACCCTTGACCGGGAAGTCGCAAAAATATAATGTAAACATACCTTGATTAATACAGTGTTTTGAACCCGTAAATACCAACATTACCCCATTTACTTTTGCCCCGGCAAAAGAGATTGTAGCATTTAGCATGGGGGTTATGTATCCACCCTTGCCGTTGTTTTTTTGTTGGCCGTTTTTCCTATCCTGGGAGGAAAAACAATTCGAAACCAACCAAATTGCGTGGAGGTAGATGATGGACACGAAGCAAATCAAAAAAATCCTGGCTACCTACGGGCTTGCCGGCCTGTTGGCGGGAGCAGGGTTTTCACTTCCTGGTTGCTCCAGCGGATGAAGCGGTAACGATACCGGCGCCGGAGGCGCCGATGAGAAGCAGGAAAAGTCCGGGACAAGCGGCTGAAGCGGGGGTACCGGTGCAGGTGGCACCAAAAAGTCCGGCGGCAGTGGCTGAAGTTAGGACATAGTGCAGGTAGCACTGACTGTGAAATTCATACTACAAAAGGCCGAAGGGATCATTTTTCTTGAAAAGCTGCGGCCGGCGGCGGCCGGGTCAAGACCGTTTCCGGTTGAACGCCCGACACAGAGAGGCAGTGCGTGACTTCCACCTTGACCCAGGAACAGGAAAAGAAGTCGCTTGAATGCAAATCCCGTCAAAAGTGTTTGGAGGCGCTCTATGTACAGTGCCGTGCCGCAGTAGGCTCCGACACATGGCAACGGATTCTCAAGGCCTGTCCTCAAAACCTAACGCCGGAAGCATTTCCAGCCTTTTTGACACTCCAGCGGGAGGAGCTGAACCTGCCCGATTATACGGCGCAGCTCGCCCGCTTGGAGTGGACCATTCACCAAGTCAAAACGTCGGACTTCAACACACCATCTCAAGTCAATCAACTTATATTCAACCCTACCATCCAGGTCCTTGAACTTTCCTGGAAAAACCTCCCTGCCCTATTCAACACGGATCACGACACGCCCTCAAGCCGACCGGAACCGGGCGAGGAACTGGTCTTGGTCTGGCAAGACCCGCGCACCCGAAAGGCCAAGGTCAAAACGGCATCCCCGGAGGACTTGCTCGCACTCAAGATCATCGTTGAAAAGATGGACCCGGAAACGGTTGCTACACAAGCGAATTTGCCGAAAGCCGCAATTAATGCAGCCTTTCGGCAGGCGGTTTCCAGGGGGATCCTTCTCGCCCCCCGTTCTCAAATTCGACGAAATATACGTGACTTTCCGTCAGCCGGAGATTGGGATGAACGCTTTGTTTCTTCTCCTTTCTTTACGCTCCAATGGCATGTCACCCAGGCATGCGATCTTCATTGCAAACATTGTTATGACCGAAGTGATCGTTCGCCGCTCAGCCTGGAGCATGCACTTCGCATTGTCGACGACCTTCAAGACTTCTGCAAAGACAGACGGGTGCAAGGACAGATCTCTTTCACCGGCGGCAACCCCCTCCTATATCCCCATTTTTTGAAACTGTACCAGGCTGCCGTCGAACAGAACCTCGTCGTAGCAATTCTGGGAAACCCCGCCCCGCGCGGACAAATGGAGAAACTGTTGGCCATTCAGCGGCCCGCTTTTTTTCAGGTGAGTCTGGAAGGGCTTCAAGAACACAATGACGATATTCGCGGCGCCGGCCACTTCGAACGGGTATTGAAGTTTTTGGCTTTGCTTAAAGATCTCAAGATTGCTTCCAAAGTTATGCTTACCTTGACAAAAGGCAACATGGACCAGGTGTTGCCCCTCGCTGCGTTGCTCCGCGATCTTGCCGATTACTTTACCTTCAATCGCCTTTCCATGGTGGGAGAAGGTGCGAACCTTCAACCTCCTTCCCGGGAAGCATATGCGGCATTCTTAAGAACCTATGTAGAAGCATCCAAAACCAATCCTGTCATAGGTTGGAAAGACAATTTCATAAACATTGTGTGCCATGAAGCCGACCTGGAGCCCTTCGGGGGGTGTACCGGGTATGGCTGTGGCGCAGCCTTTAATTTCATGGCCCTCCTTTCCGACGGCGAGGTCCACGCCTGCCGCAAATTCCCGTCTCCCGTCGGCAATATCTTCAACCGGCGATTTGCCGAAATCTACGACTCTGAAGTAGCGGGGCGTTATCGCCGCGGTCCCCTGGCGTGTCGATCCTGTTCCCTTCATCTTATTTGCCGGGGTTGTCCGGCAGTGGCGCACAGCCATGGCCTGAATGTCTTTGAGCAGCGAGACCCTTATTGCTTCATGCCCTCAAGCTAGACAAAAAAAGGGCGAGGATGCTTTCAGCGGCCTCGCCCTTAATGGTTTGGATCCCTGTCAGCCTATTTGCCGAACAGTCCTTTCATCTTGTCGGTTACCCCTTCCAGCTCCTTCTGAACATCCTGGCCGGCGGCATCTAATTGTTTTTTGGCATCTGCGCCCAAGGATTCGACATCGGTTCCCAGTGCCTTGAGCTGCTCGTTGAGCGCGGTTGTCACCGCGGGAGAAGTAATTTGCTTGTGCAGAGCGGCAAACACCTTTTTGAACACCTCGGCAGGAGGCGCTCCGCCGCCCTTCTCGCCGATATTCTTGAGGTGTATGTCCGGCAGCGATGCGGTAATCCTTTGCCCCCCAATCACAGACATAGCCAAATCCACCTTGCCGTCCTTGACCATGAAATCTTTGATAATCAGTTTCTTGCCGCTTTCTTTGCCGCCGGACGGCTTCTGCGCAGAGCCGACGGCTTGGTTTACGTTTTTCAAAATGGTCTGGAAGTTGTCTGTTCCGCGAATTTTCTCGTAACTGATCTCGGGACCCAGAACTTCGATCTTATCCACGATAATGGTGTCTCCGGTCAGAGAACCTTCATCCACGTTCACGAAGATAGAACCGACACGCATGGCCGAAGCACCCTGAAAGCCCTTGGGATTTCCCAGGAAAAACCCTTGTAATTTTGCCTCCCCCGAAAAAATGGAAACACTCACATCGTCCAACCGCACCGGCGTCTTCGTAATATCCGGGCCATAAGTGTTCACTGCGGTCTTGACGATCGGACCGAGATTGGAAAGTCCCACCACCACCAACACCACCACGACAACGATGACGGCGCCGCCCACATACAGCCATTTTTTCATAACCCTGGCTCCTTTCTTTCTATTCCAAATCTTTCAAGTTGATAATCTCCGACACCTTATTTTCCAGGGCGATGACCTCCTGAACAATGATCTTGGCATATTGCTTTTTGGGATCGCCGACAGGTGTTTTTTCATCCATTCTGCGAGCAAACCCGCCGATAGCCATCAATGAATTCCGGAGCTCATGGGCGATTCTGTTTGTCATGTTGCCGATCACGGCCAATCTTTCAGCCGCGATTAACTGTTTGTTCTTCTCTTGAAGCTCTGCGGTTCTTTCCTGGATCTTTCTTTCAAGCTCTTGGCTGAAGTGTTGAAGCTCTTTGTGGGCTTTGTGCAATGCTTCTTCAGCTTGTTTGCGGTCCGTCTCATCGCTGTATACGGCCACCACCTCACCGGACGGCAGCTTGTAGACAAAATTTTCCCGCCATCCGACCACACGCTCATCCCGATACAAAGACACCGGTTGATATTGCGGCTCACCGGTGGCCCAAACCCTCTTAAGCAAATCAAAAAGTCCGAATTCTTTCACACGCGGGAAGATCTCCAATACGTTTTTCCCAATCACGTCCGCCCTGTTGATTTTTTCGATCTTTTCCGCGCCGGGATTGAAATCCACGAAGACAAAGTCCTGCCCTTCGTTTGCAGCTTTGTAAACAACAACACCATTTTTTGTGCGCTCGATAATCTCTCGATACCTTGCCTCGCTTTCCCGAAGAGCCTGTTCCGCTTGTTTACGCTCGGAAATGTCTTGTACAACACCATCGTATTGCAGGATTCCGTCACCACCCGAATGTCGCGGCACGGGCGTATTCCTCACCCAACGCACGGTGGCGTCTTTACAAATAATACGGTGTTCCAGGGGCTCCACTTCCAACCCCAAGAGGAAACGGCTGGCCTGCTCTTGCACGGGTCGGCGGTCCTCCTGGGGAACCATCTCGATCCACAAAAACCGATTGGCTTTAAAATCCTCCGGCGTGTATCCCGTAACTGCCACGCATCCGGGACCATGAATGGTTTCAACCGCACGGCCGTTCCGGATCCGCACGCTATAGGTATAATCCGTGACCGCTTCCGTCATCCGACGGTACCTCTCTTCGCTTTCACGAAGCGCTTGTTCCGTCTTTTCCAATTCCCTGATACGGGCTTGCAGGTCCTCGTAGTCGGGCTTTCCATCCATGCCGGCAACCCCTTTTCCATCAAACCAACGGCGCCACGCACACACACATAAAAAACGATGCGCACCCCGCGCCTTTCGATCCAACAATGTTATTGTATAAATATTATTAAAAATGCCGCAAGTTGTCAACAAACCGAGATTATTGAGGGAGCTCACTGTATCGCGTCTGCCGGACATTGATTGAAACGCAATGTCGGACCGATAATGAGGCTTGGGACATTTGGCTGGAGACAAGGGGCCAGAGGATGCCGGGTATCACGCTTCCCGTACACGCCTTACCCGCAGGTCCGGTTGCGGCAAAGGCGCCGCCTGACAAAACAGGGAAATAAAATACACCTGCCGCTGGACGTTATGCCCGCCGTCTGCGTTACGAACGCCCAGGTCTTCTCGGGCGGGGATAAACCCCGCACCCTACGCATCAAGTCTCACCCTATGTAGGGCCGGGCTTTATGCCCGCCGGTCCTTCTTGATC
>CAYSGJ010000229.1:0-29056 GCA_964430705.1 uncultured Desulfobacterales bacterium
AAACGCGGTCTAAACGGCTCAGACAGTTGCCCGGCTTTTGTCTCGATCTCCATTGGCCTTGTTGTACCATGAACTTGAGTATTCTGGATAACCGCATAAGTTATTGGTGTGACTTTGGCCCCCTGAAATAGATACAAGCTCAGCGTTTCAAACCGCTAAACGGTGACGGTTATTGAAATTCGTGGGTCGTTTTTTGGACTGCGGCGACCACTTGATCCATCAACTTGCCTATCTCATTGCTTTGGAGGTCCAGGGATCGGATGGCCCGGTCATCGATTTCATAGGACAGGGCGTCTACACCTGTTCCCAGCCCACTCATCATGGCAATACCGTCGGCTACATGAAGGATGTCGGCCAGTTTTGCCCCGTTTGCCTCAGAGGGGCGGTGATGATACCGGATGCCGTCGGCTACTTGATCGGGAACATTCCATGTTTTACATACTTCCGAGGCGATCTCGGCATGGTCGAATCCCAGAATTTCCTTCTCCGCCGCCAAAAAGCTTTCGTGCTCATTGGCCATGAAGTTTTCGAAGGCCTCTTTTTTCTCCGTGACGTATTTATCAAGAACCAATTTGCCGGCGTCATGGATCAGTCCCGCAGCAAAGGCATCATCGGAAGCGTCCGGAATCTTTTTTTTGGCGATAAGCCGCGAACCGAAGGCCACGGCAAGGGAGTGTTCCCACAATGCCCCCGCTCCGAGCCCATAGCCTTTCAGATCTTTGCCCATGAGATCAGAGGTGGACGCCACCGTGACCAACTCTGCCAGGGTCTTATGTCCCAATATTACCGATGCCTGTTGAATGGAAGACACCTTTTGGCTCAAACCGTAAAATGCCGAGTTGGCCATCTTCAAAACCCTGGTTGCAATGGCCTGGTCCGTGACAAAGATAATGGCCAGATCTTTGAAGCTTGAATTGGGATTTGCCATAACTTTGCGGGCTTTTTGAACGACCTGGGGCATGGGGGGCAATTCCTTGACGCTTTTAAGGATTCGGGCTCTCAGTTTTTCTGCGTCCGCCCCATGATCTCCTGAAACAGGCGACATGTTTGCATCGGGAGCCGTTTGCCCGCCTTGTGTCTTTGCCTGCAGATCGAGTTCAATCTCATGCTTGCAGGCAGGGCAGGAAAGCTTGACCCGTTTTCCTGCCGGAAGGCGATCATCGGGAATGCGGTAGTTTTTGCCGCAATGGGTACATTCTATGTTCACCCTATTGTTCTCCTTTGTCGAGGTTCAGATCCTTTCCTGTTTCGGAAGTATCTGGGCTAATTTTGTTTTAATGGAGTCAGCCGTGAAAGGCTTTACCAGGTAATTGCTCACTCCAGCCTGAACGGCTTGAATCACATTGTCCTTTTGGGCTTCCGCCGTAACCATCAAAAAAGGAATGTCCTTTGTGGATGGTTCTTTTCGAACGGTTTTCAAGAAATCCAAGCCGGTCATCCGGGGCATATTCCAATCGGATATAATTAAATCAACCTCGTTTTCTTTGAGCACCTCCAAGGCGGATGTGCCGTCATCGGCTTCCAGGATTTTTGTGAATCCGATTTGTTTTAAGACGTTTTTGATGATGCGGCGCATGGTGGCGAAATCATCAACAACCAGCACTTTGAGATTCACATTCATATCGTCTCACTTGGTTTGTCCAGCGTTTTCGTGCCCGGCGCCGTACAGTCCTGCGATCTGTGGGTGCAACGCTCTGCTGTTGTTATTTTATTTGTTCCGGCATGCCCTGATACCCAGCCGGTATCTGCGGGTCGTTTAGCCCGACCGCAGGGGGCATGACAGATCGTATACAACTCACGGCAATCGCCATGCCAAAAACTCGGGAACAGCAAAAAAATTTCTTAATATATTGTAATGACAAAAAAAAAGAGTTTAAGCCATCGGGTTTTAAGGGACGAATTTTTCGTTCTGTCAAAATATTGGCGCATCCCGGCTTTGATGTGGGTCTCTTTGCCTGTTGATACCAAAACACCCGGCTTTGTGGAGGATTGGAGGTGTACGCTTCAACCGGATGAAACTTTTGGTTCATCTGGTTAAAGCATACTTGAGGGATAGCAGCGTGTGTCAACAGCCGGCTATTTGGAAGGGTTCAACGACAAAAGGTCGTCGGCGCGCCTACCGCCTGCATCTGCGGCAAAAGCGTCATCCGGTGGATCCGGATTTCAAAAACCGCTTGACAAAAAAACCGGGAAAAGATATGGGGAGGCTCGTATCTTGGCAGCGCAAGCTTTACTCCTTTGCTTGATTGTTGGTGCGAATTTTTCATTTTTCTCTGATTCCAGGCGCCGTTTGGGGACCTCGGACGGGCGGCCTCGTCGCGTGTGACCCTTGTTTCTGAGGCCAAGGTTTCGGAGAACAGATCGGAGAGCTTATGAGTGCTGAAGCATTAGCCACCTTTCCCATGGGGGGCATTCATCCCCCGGAATCCAAAGAGCTAACGGACAAACGTGAGGTAGAAGTGATGCCTGCCCCTTCCCAGGTGAGCCTTTTTTTAAAACAGCATGTCGGCGCGCCTTGTGAACCGGTGGTCAAAAAAAAGGACAAGGTCACGGAAGGGGATGTGGTGGCCTCGACGGAAAAACTGGGCGCCCCTTTGCATGCGCCTATCTCCGGGACGGTCAAGGGCGTTCAGAACGTTCTAAATCCCATGGTTGGCAACGCTCCGGCCCTGGTGATCGCCAATGATCCTGAGGCCGAGCCGAAGGCCTACACGCCTTGCGATTGGACGAAACTGTCCAAAGAGGAGCTGTTGGCCAGAATCAGGGCGGCGGGCGTCGTTGGTATGGGCGGTGCGGGTTTCCCGGCGGCGGTTAAACTCAACGTCAGGCCGGACGTCAAGCTGGATACCTTGATACTCAACGGGGCGGAATGTGAGCCGTGTTTGACGAGTGACCATCGCCTCATGGTGGAGCATGCCAAGGAGGTTGTTGAAGGAGCCAAGATCATTTTGAAAATTCTTGGCATCAACTATTGTGCTATCGGTGTGGAGAACAACAAACCCGATGCCATTAATATGTTGAAACAGGCCATAGCCCAAGACTCTGCGAAGGACGGCTTTAATGTGGTCGTAAAATCTCTGAAGGTCAAATATCCCCAGGGTTCGGCGGATCAGATCATGCAGAGCATTACGGGCAGGGCCCGGCCTTCCGGAGTGCGTTCTTCGGCTATCGGCATCATCGTCCAGAATGTCTATACCACCAAGGCCATCTATGACGCGGTCGTTCTCGAAAAACCCTCGTATGAGAGGATTGTCACTTTTACCGGAAAAGGCCTCAAGCGTCCTGCCAATCTCATGGTTAAGGTGGGAACGAGCATTGCCGACGCGGTGGATTATCTGGGAGGAACGAGGACCAATCTGGCCAAGGTGGTGGTGGGCGGCCCGATGATGGGTTTTGCCGTGTCCACCTTGGACGTGCCCATCACCAAAACAACTTCGGGCGTTCTGTTCCTGGCGGAGGACGATATCGATACGGCGCCTCATTATCCGTGCATTCGGTGCGGTTTCTGTGTCGATATTTGTCCCATGGGGCTGGAACCCAATCAGGTGAGCGTCTATGTGGAAGCCGGACGTGGGGGCGATACGGGGCAATTTGGTGTGGACGACTGTTTCGAGTGCGGAAGCTGCGCCTATGTGTGTCCGGCAAAACGGCCTCTCGTACAGTTTATGAGGCTGGCCCGGGCGAGCATCGCAGCGAAGAAATAATCAAGAGGAGCATAATGAGCGCAGCGCAATCACAAGCAACCACGGTAGAAGCGGCAGGCGAGGCGATAAATCCGAAGCTGTTTGTTTCGGTTTCGCCCCATTTTAAGAACAAGGAAACCGTCGACAAGATTATGTGGACCGTCGTGGCCACCTTGCTGCCGCCGCTGATCTTGTCCGTCTTCATCTTTGGCTTTCAGACGCTGATTATCACGTTGGTCAGCGTGGCAAGCTGTGTGGCCACCGAGTACGTGTCGAACAGGGCATTGGGGCGTCCCACAGACACGTATAAAGACGGAAGTGCGGTCCTCACGGGAGTGCTTCTGGCATACGTGATTCCCCCGGGTGTTCCCTACTGGATGCCCATTCTGGGCGGTGTGATGGCCATTTATGTTGCAAAGGTCCTTTTGGGCGGTCTGGGGTTCAACATTTTCAACCCGGCGCTTATTGGAAGGGCTTTTCTGGTTGCCACCTACCCGGTGGCCATGACTTCGGCCTGGCTGAGCCCTATCCGGGATGCATCGGTGTTTAAGTACATGGGTTCCGGGGTGGATGCGGTTTCAACGGCGACCCCGTTGTATGTGCTGAAGCACTACGGCCTTGCAGAGGTGATCGAAAGGTTCGGATCGCTGTCGGTGATCTATAAAGATTTTTTCCTTGGCTGGAGGCCCGGTTGTATCGCTGAGACCTCGGCTTTTCTTTTGATCTTCGGCGGCGCCTACCTCATCTATAAGAAGTACATCACTTGGCACATTCCGGTGTCGGTGCTCGGTTCCATCGCTTTTTTCACGTGGGTTTTCGGCGGAGAAACGCTTTTTACAGGCAAGCCCTTGCTGGCGGTGTTATCAGGAGGTGCAATGCTGGGCGCTATTTATATGGCTACCGACTATGTGACCTCGCCGACGCAGAAGACAGGCCAGATTATCTTTGGCGTAGGCATTGGCGCGTTGACCGTATTGATTCGAACGAAAGGCGGGTATCCGGAAGGCGTTGCCTATGCCATTTTGCTCATGAATGCGGTGGCTCCTGCCCTTGACGGCTGGTTTAAACCAAAACGTTTTGCCCCCCAACCAGAAGAAGGTGCGTAAAAGATGAAAGAAATTATGAAGATCACGTTTGCGTTGACCCTTTCATGTATCATAGCGGCCTCAGCCATGGGGCTGACCTTCACGGTAACGGCCAAGGCCAAGAAACACAACCATCACATGAATGTGCAAAACGCCATGATGGATCTGCTTGGCTTCGGCCCCGACAATCCGGCCCCCTCCGACCTGGCTTTTCACAACGTGTATCGGTATATCGTGGAAGACGGAGACGAGAAGTTTCTGGGATATATGGTTCCGGTGGAAAAAGCCGGCCAAGAGACCTATGAGATGATTCTGGTGGACCTGGATGGAAACTTTGTGGAAAAGCTGGAGGTGCCTATTTCTCCGGAATTGGCGCAAGAAGAGCACGATCGGGGAAAAGCGCTGGAAAAAGCGTTGCCGCCGCCCAAAACTTTTACGTATGCCGATGCCTCCGTGATTGCCACAGCCGGCGGGAAACGGCTGGGCTATGTTCTGCCGGGGCAATTTCCGGGTTTCAGGACGTTCATACATACCCTTGTAGCCATGGATCCCACATTTGAACTCCTTGGCTTGGAGGTGATGGAACACGAAGAAGATGCAGGGCTGGGCGCCGAAATCGAAGAAGATTATTTTAAAAACCAATTTAAGGGGAAGACCTATGAAAGGTTGAAGACCCTGGAGGTGGTAAAAAAACCCTTGCCCGAAGAATACAGGAAGTATCTGGAAAGAGACAAGAAAAAAGGCGAGGTGTTTACGGAAGAACAGATTGCCGAAATCCAGCAGCAATACAAGGATGATGACATCTACGCCATTACCGCTTCGACAATTTCCAGTGTAGCCGTCACGGACGGCGTGAAAAGCCTTGCGAAGAAGTTTGCCTATCGTATGGACAAGCTGGACGGCGTGCTCAAGAAACAAAAGATCCGTGCAACATTCTAAGCCCCGATGATTGTCCCGGCACGGTGGCGCCGAGTCGGGTCTTTCTGGAATCGAGAATTTCTAGAATAAGGGAGAAGGACATTGTCTACTACAACCAAATCCAACACCCAACTTTTTATGGACGGCATCCTGAAAGAAAACCCCATCTTCAAGCTGGCGCTTTCCATGTGCCCGGCGGTGGGGATCAGCACCAGCGTTATGAACGGGGTGCTCTTGGGAACAGCGGTTCTCTTCGTGCAGGTCTTTTCCAGTTGCACCATCTCGCTGGTTCGCAATTACATCCATCCCAAGATCCGGATTCCTACCTACACGCTTACGATTGCTACATGGGTGACGGTGATCGACCTCGTTCTGGCCGCCTATGTGCCGGTCGCGTACAAGGCCATGGGCATGTTTGTGCGGTTGATCGTGGCCTTTGCCATCATCACCATGCGCTTGGAGATGTTTGCCTGTAAGGAACCGGTCCACAAATCATTTGTTGACGCCGTGGGCATGGGGCTCGGCTTTATGTTTGGCATGATCGTGCTGGGCGCCGTGCGGGAGTTATTGGGATCGGGCATGCTTTTGGGGTACGATGTTCTGGGTTTCAAGCCCCTTCTTTTCTTCGTTCTTCCCTCCGCAGGGTTTTTCGTGGTCGGTCTGATGATGGCGTTTTTCAACTGGATAGAGGTGGCATATAATCGCAGGAAAGAGGTTTAAAGGGCTATGAAGGGACTTCGACAATATCAGTGGCTGGTAGGATTATTTATTGTTGCACTGCTTTTGGTCGGTTGCAAGACCGACCATCAGTTCGTCAAAAAAACCGAGTTTAAGGACGCGGACAAGGTGGTCATTACCTTTGCCGGTCCCGTGGACGAGGCGTGGGCGACGGATGTCCGTAATTTTTCCGCGTACGAAGAGCCTGACCCCGACATTCGGCTGACCATCAAAGAGGCCGCCTTAAGTCCGGATGGGACGACGCTTACCCTCACTTTTGAAGCGCCTTTGAACACCGGCGAAGCGCACATTATCAATACCACGAACATCGTGTCGGAAGGGCAGGACCTGGGTGCGGCGGAATTGACGGTCAAGAAGCTCTACTTTGGTGTTTTGCTGTCCGTGCTGCTCGGCGCCGCCCTGATCAATAATTTTGTTTTTACCAAGTATTTGGGACTTTGTGTGTTTTTCGGGACCTCTCAGAAGCGCGGAACAGCCATTGGCATGGGCATCGTGTTCACCCTGGTCATGGTTTTTGCGGCCACCATGGCGTGGGCGCTTTATCAGTTCGTGCTCAAGCCGTATCAGTTGACCTTTTTGAACATCGTTGTGTTCATCGGGTTGGTATCTCTGTCCGTTCAGGGGGTGGACACAGTCCTGAGGAAGGTCAACCCCGTGCTCTTTAAGGCGTTCGGTGTGTTCCTCGTTCTGGTTATTGCCAACTGCATTGCCATTGCGGTGCCGTTGATGCTTGCGGACAACGAATATACCGGCTGGGAAAGTTTTTCTTTGGCCCTTGGGGCGGGGCTGGGATTTCTGATTGCCCTGTTTTTGATGGCCTGCGCCCGCGAGAAACTGGAACTGGGCCAGGTGCCGCCGAGTTTCAGGGGGTTGCCCATCGCGTTTGTGACAGCCGGGCTTTTTGCCCTGGCGTTTTTGGGTTTTTCGGGACTAACGATTTATTAGTAGGATTACTTTGCAGTGAATTTTTAACCAGTTAGGAGAAGGAACGGTTATGGATCCAGTATTGATCAAAATAGCCCTAGCGGGGGTGGCCACGCTGGGGTGTATCGGCCTGTTCTTTGGAGTCGGCCTGGCCATGGCGGCCCACAAGTTTCACGTCGAACCGGACCCCAAGGTGGAAAAAGTTCTTCATACCTTGTCCGGCGCCCAATGAGGGGGATGCGGCTTCCCAGGGTGTGAAGCATACGCTGAAGCGGTTGTGCATGATCCGGATGTGCCCCCGACCCTTTGTTTCCCGGGTAAAAAGCCGGTGGCGGACGCCATTGCCAAGATCACGGGAAAGGCCGGAGAAGCTATGGAAGACATGGTGGCGGTGGTGCACTGTTCTCGTGTTCCGGGCAATGTCCGAAAAAAATATAACTACGTGGGCTACGGCACGTGTTCCGCCGCCAGTATTGCGTTTGCCGGTCCCCTGGAATGCCAGTACGGCTGCCTGGGATTTGGAGACTGCAAAACCGCGTGCACCTTCGGGGCCATTGCCATGGTGAACGACTTTCCGGTCATCGATCCGGAAAAATGCGTTGCTTGCGGGGTTTGCGTGAAAACCTGTCCCAAGGGCATCATCCATCTGCTGCCCAAAAATGCCCGCGTCTATATTCCGTGCAGTACCAAAGATACCGCCAAGGTGACCATGGCGATCTGCCAGTCCGGTTGTATTCACGACAAGGCTTGTATCAGAAAGTGTCCGGCGGATGCCATCTCAGAAGTGGACGGTGTCGTGACGGTAGATCATAAAAAGTGTATCGAATACGGACCGTCATGCGAGGAGGTCTGTATTTCGGCTTGTAAAAAAGTCCATATTCTGCAACCATTCAGCGTTACAGAATCATACAAGAAGCTGGCTCAGGAAGCCGCTTAAGAGAAGAATTGGAGGACCGTGCTATGTCTGAACATCAGGGAAACCAAGGAGCGATGAACCGAAGAACGTTCTTGAAGTATTCCGGCATGCTTGGGGTGGGGGTGGCCGTTGGCGGTTTGATGCCCTTGTCGGAAAGCGTGGCCTTTGACAAAAAACTTTACAAGGTTACCAGAACGCGGCTTGCCATGGGCACCTTTGTGGCTGTGACGGTGATGCATCCGTCCAGAGACCAGGCTGACGAGGTTATCGGCAAGGCCTTTGGCGAGATGGATCGGGTCAGTCGCATTTTGAACCGGTATCAGTCCGATTCTGCTGTCGGCACACTGAACCGAGATGGGTATCTTTCCGATTTGCCCAAGGAGGTTTATGACGTGGTGGCCCGCTCCCAGCATTTCTACCGAGCCAGTGGGGGAGCCTTTGACATTACGGTGAAGCCTTTGGTCGATTTATACAAAGATCACTTCGCGGCCCACGGGAAAGCGCCGTCGGAAAGCCAGGTTGCCCGGGTCCTCGACCTGGTGGACGGAAAGGCCGTGGCCTGTGATGGTAAGTCGGTCCGTTTTGCCAAAGAAGGCATGGGCATCACGCTGGACGGCATAGCAAAAGGATACGTGATCGATTGCGGCGCCCGGGTTCTCCAAGCCCATGGCATCAAGCACGGCTTGATCAATGCCGGGGGCGATATTCGCGCGGTCGGCGGCAAAGACAGCCACACACCGTGGCGCGTGGCCGTGCAGAGTCCTGAAAAAGACGGTTCTTATGCGGATGTGATTACGATGACCAATGGGGCTATCGCCACCTCGGGGAATTATGAGGTCTATTTTGACAAAGAAAAACTTCATCATCATATCATCAACCCGGGCACCGGCCGTTCCCCTCTGCAAAGCGCCAGTGTAACCGTTCTGGCCTCCAGTGTGATGGATGCAGACGCGTTGTCTACTACCGTGTTTGTCTTTGAGCCTGCGGCAGGCAAGCGTTTTATCGAGAATATGCCTGAGACGGAATGTCTGATCGTGAGTGTCCGGAACGAAAAGATTGCATCGGCTGGTTGGCCGACAGCATAGTCCACCGATCAAAAACAGACATGTAAAAGAAAAAGCCTCCGGGGGAAATCTCGGGGGCTTTTTGAATGCAGGAGACGGTGACGTGGTTATGGGGATAATAGCGTCTGTGTGTGCAGAGGAATGTGAAAGAAAAATGTCGAATAATAAATAACGAATAAAGAACGCCGAAGCAAGGAATACGATCATTGACGACCCAGCACAAATGGAGCAAATCGATTGTACTTCTACATTCGAAATCTGGTGTTCGCTATTCTGCGGTTCAAAAACCCCGTATCAAAACGATAATGAAATGACGCTTCTTGTCATGAATTCTTAGTGCTTTTCGCCTTGGTAGTGTCTTTTTTAGTGTCCAGGACGATCGCGTCTGCCACCAGCCCCCACAAATACTTTACCTCCAAGTCTTTCATATCATATTCCATCCGAAGGCTTTTTTTGAGCTGGTCGTAACAGGTGTGGCAGGGCACTACCACCAGCTTGGCGCCGGATGCCTTGATCTGTTGCATCTTTCTGCCGCCGTGGTGAATTCTTTCCTCATTATACGGTGTCAGCCATATGCCTCCGCCGGAACCGCAGCAGAACTGGTGCGCCCTGTTGGGAAACAGGTCAACCCATTTTTCCACGCACCGATCCATCACCCACCGGGGCTCTTCGTAGTAGCCGTGCCCAAAAACCATCTCTGATTTTCTGCCGTAGTTGCACGGATCGTGGTAGGTGGCCAATTGCGGGTGTCTCGATGTATCAACGGTAATCCGTCCTTCCTCAAGATACTTCACCAAGAGGTCGAATACCGTAAAGACACCGTATTGCTTGAAGAATTCCGGGAACCATTTTTGGAGACCCAACCTGGTCGCCATATAGGCATGGCCTCATTCCGGAAACAACAGGTTTTTGGCCTGTAGTCTGTCCATGTTTTCCACGATGCGTGCCACCATGGTCTTCATGGCGTCATCGTCGCCCGTGTATATGGCCCAGTTAACCCCTTCCCAGTTGTCCGCAGGAAGGGTCCAGTCTTCCCCGGCGGCATAAAAGATTTTCCACCAAAACTTCATGTCGTCCGTGTTGCCGTACGGCAGTTTGCCGTGGAGCGTGCATAAGATGTTCGCTCCTTTCTTGTCCAGCGGTATTTCGAAATCCGCAAGGCCTTCTTCCTCGGCAAATTCCTCGGCTACGTCTTGCATGACAAACAGGAAATCATCTTTTGGAATGGAAAAATTGTTACCCGTTTTGAGTGCGGCTTCTATGCCCTTGTGCAGCGTGCCGGGAACCTTGTCTCGTTCCCGCAAGCCCCGCACAGCCCTGACGGCATCAACGATCTTGATTCCCATGGGGCAGGCATATTGGCAACGGCCGCACATGGTGCAGATCCAGGGCCACCTCGATGCTACGAGTGCATCTTGCATATCCAACACGGCCATGCGAACAAGTTTTCGAGGGTCCATGCCGTCTATGCCCGATACCGGACAGGCGCCGGCGCAGGTCCCGCAAGTAAAGCACGCGTTTGCCAGGCCACGATCGATTTTCAAATTCATATGTTCCGTTAGGTCAAGTGCTTCCATTTGGTTCCTCCTGAACAATAAAGGTCAGATCTACGCCCTTGACAGCCCAGTCAAGCGTATGGACCTGACCCTGTTTGACCTAAGCCGATCGATGCATCAATGCGATTTCGGCCGTGAATTTTTACTCGGGTTGGCGATGTGCCGATACGTCACCATGGTCGGGCGTCGAAGGACTAGGCTGCTTTTTCGTCTTGGCGTGTTTCGGAGGAGGCGCCAATGCCGGCACTTTCCAAAAGCTCCAAGGCGATTTGCAGTGCCCCTGCGATAATGGGCGGACAAACCTCGGTGGGCACTTTTGTTGGATCGAAATCCAAAATGTCGCCGCAGGTTTTTCCGGGGTACTTGGATACCAGGCCGTCAAAACGCGATTCCAGCTCTTCGATAAGGAGATAAATACCCTGGCCCAGTTTTTCCATGCCGGCAAAGGCTATCAGGCAGGCGGCTCCCGTCAGTGCTCCACAGGTGGCATCCTGCAGCCCCATGGCTCCGACCAACCCGCCCGCTCCTTTGATGAGGCATTGGCTACGCATGTCCAGTTTCCTGAGACCGATATCGACAATGATTTGGCTGCATAGGAGCCCTCTTTGGGCAGCCATTTTCACCTCAGCATGAAACGCTTCCGTTGATTTTGTCTTCATCCTAGAATAAGTCTGCCTTTCACTCACAGGTTGTATTCTTTTCGACTAAGTCCGAACAGGACATCCCCATCATCCAAGGCGCCTGCTAAAAGTGCACTATTTACTATATAGATCGTTTTTGGTCAAGGAATTCGCGTATGTTTTTATTGGCTTTTGTTGGCAAACTCCCGGACAATGCCGTTGATCCGCGCCTGTATGTAACGAATAAGCCTGGTTGCCTCATCGTTTGATATCCTTTTGACATCACGCGACAGGCGTTCAATCTTTGGCTCATCCATATCTGTCATTTTATGAACGAGGAAGCACTCCACTTCGCTATGATCAATCATATGGCCGCATCCACCGACGACGCCCAGGAACGCGTCATCCACAAAGACAGGGACGGCTATTTTTAACAGGCCGGCGTCACACTCTCCGATGACCGGCCCTTTTTTTTTAACCGCTTCATTGGCCAGGTTTTGGTTGGCTACCGCACAGATGAAGGCCAATCCCTTGTCCGTTTCCTTGATGGCCGGACAAAGCTTGTTGGCCCATTCTTTAAAATCCGTGATGCTCATGCCTTGGGTGTTGTAGACATAGGCGTCCAGTCCGGAGCGCTTGTGGATGTCCTTTTCCAGTTCTTTCCATTTTTCAACCGGAGCGATGTCCGTCAGTTTCATAGTGTGGTTTTCCCGAATTCGTATTCTCCGCCGACTGAAAAGCAACCTTTAAAAACAAATCGCAGCCAGGCTGTGCCGCAGAAAAACGGATAGCCTTCGTCGGTCTCGCGGCGTGTGCAGGTGCGTCACTTGAACCTGTAATAATTTTCCTCAGCCCCGTTTTTCCGCAATCCTGCGAACCGCTTTTTTTCTTGCCCTTGAGAAAAAAAGCGGAGAAGGCAGGGGCGCATATTTGCGTGGAATTTGAGCATATACTCATAATTATGTCAAGGGTTAATATAGCCTTGCTGCAAATTTTTCCTTGGGTCCCCGGAAAAGCGAACGCATCGTCACATGCTTTCAGAAGAGAGACCTTACGGCGTGCAAGCGAACGAAACGTCCTTGACAGTATAGGTTTGCCGCTGGTAGGACGAAGAAAAACGCAAGGAGGGAACAAAGCAATGAAAATGGTTGACATAGCACCTCGGGAAAGGTGGATTGGTCTCGAAAAGGATGTAAGCGACCGATTTGGTCTGAACGCTGCCGTGTTTGACAATGAAGGGGCCAGGATTACGGATTTTGTGAATTGGGGGAATCCGTTATGTCCCTTGATTAAAGGACATCCGAAAGGACAGCGTTATATTTGTGCAGTTGCCCACCAGAATATCGCCGGTCAAGCCGCCAAGACGAAAAAGCCCGTCATCGGCGAATGTGATGCAGGCTTGGTCAAAATTGCCGTTCCCATATTTCTCGGGGACGATTTTGTTGGGATAGCAGGGGGCTGCGGAAGCATGATGAGCGGCAGTGAAGTCGAATCCTTTTTCGTAAATCAGACCACGGAAATAGATGAAGAAGAGATTAAAAGACTATCGCAAGATATCAAGGTAATGATGAAGGCTGAAGCACAGGCCGTTGTTGCGTTCATACAGGAACGCATTGATGGACTTGTCAAGGATTTTGAGACGCGAAACGCGAAGGGCGATGCCGTTATGCGGTGATGGTATCGAAGAACCGAAACAGGTCGTGTGCAGACTGCTCAAACACGCGCTTTACTTGGGGTTCCGAAAGTCCGGTAACCACATCGGGGTTGTCCGGAGAGATGATTCCGAAAAAAATCCTTTTTATCTGCATAGTTTCCACCGTGACCATCAGGCCGAGATTTTTTATGTCGCCGAGATCGGCCACGAATTCAAATTCGTCATAGTCCTCGGGAGGATCCGGTAGATATCGACACGCAAATCCAAGCTCTTTGAGCCGGTTTGCATCTTTGATATTATCCAGATTCACCGTCAGGCCGACATATTTTCGGAGTGCATCCATGAGGGTGGAATCCTGCAACATATTAAGCTCCAATCCCAAATAATATAAGTATATGCTTATAATCGCGAATGATGTATAGACATTTCCCCCTTTTTTGTCAAGTGTTTGCATTGTTTTAGGCATACATTTCTATTGACATTTCCGGTTCACGCTGGTATTGGAATACAGTATCGGTTAACCTACTGTTTTAGTATGGTATATACCGAGGTTGGTTGTGTTTATCGTGTTGCGAGTCGATGGTACGCCCCATCCGCGTTTCAAGATAAATGAAACAGTACAAAGTATCGCCCTTACAACAAGGAGGGAGCAATGGTCAACATAGATAACTGGGATTGGGAGCTACAGGAAAAGGCCGTTTCGGACACGGGTGCTTGGAAGGACAAGTTCGAATGGGTAGAGGAATTCCAGGCCGGCCCGGATGGCGAGAAGGTCGCCGCTATCGTCAAGACCGGGGAGGCGGAATTCAATGTGTGCGTCAACGGGGAAACCTGGGAAAACCCGGTTGACAAAGCCTGGTATCTGCGGTTCGGGCCGGATGGTCGGCTCACCTGCATCGTGTCGGCAGACATGGAGTGGACGGTCTCTGTGGACGGCCAGCCGTGGGAAACAGGTTTTGGCTATGTCATGGAAGTGAAGTTCAGCCCGGACGGCAAGAACATTTGCGCTTTTGTCCAACAGGATGGGCAATACGGCGGTGTCGTCAACGGGCAGTTGTGGGAAGACCTGTACGGCAACATGACGAATTTTGCGATCAGCCCTGACGGTCAGCGTACGGCTGGTTCCGTGCAAACAGAGCCCATGTCGGAAGGCGACATCTTCAAATTTCAGGAGGGTATTTTTACCGTTGCCGTAGACGGTAAGACCTGGGACAAGACATTCGTGAATGTTTGGAACAAGGCGTTCAGTCCTGACGGGCAGCGGGTGGCCGTTGAAGCCAGGATGAATCTCTACGATTATACGATTGTTGTAGACGGCGTGCCCTGGTCGGAAACGTTTTCCTGTGTTTGGGAGCCGATCTTTAATCCAAAAACAGGCGCTGTGGTCGCTCCTGTGAGGGCGGCGGGCAAGTGGACGTTGGCACAGGATGGAAAGACCTTATGGGATCGAGGTTTCGTGCAATGCTGGAACCAGTTGTTCAGCCCGGACGCATCACGGCTTGCCGCCGTCGTAGCGCCCAAATATGGGAAGTGGACCGTGGCGATTGATGGTCAGGCATGGCGCACGGTTTTCGAGGATATGGTGTCCGATCTGGTTTTTAGCCCTGACGGGAAAAGAGTGGCCGCCGTGGGTAAGAACGGTTACGATTATATTGTGATCGTGGACGATGCGGCTTGGAACGCCACGTACGACATGGCGTGGGCGCCGGTTTTCAGCCCCAACAGCCAAGATGTTGCCATCAAGGTGGAGAAAAAGGGGCGACAGACCATTGTCATGAACGGCAAGCCCTGGAAGCGTGATTTCGATCAAATTTGGGAGCCTGTGTTTAGCCCGGACGGCAGTAAAGTTCTGGTTCGCAGCATTGATGGCGGCAAATATATTCGTCGTGTTTTGCCGATAACCGAGATTACAGGTTAGGGGGAGGAGGAAAAGATGCACGCTCTTTATAATTTTGTTCGTGGTCCCCTTGCGTGGGTGGCCTTTATTCTCTTTTTTGGCGGCATCGTGTATCGGCTCGTCTCTATGTTCTGGTTGGCCAAGAAAAAAGACCCTGTGGTTTTTGAGCATTTCAGTCTATACTATGGTCTGCGTTCGATTCTTCACTGGATCGTTCCTTTTGCCAACAGAAACTCTCGGGAACGGCCGATCTTTACGATCGTGACCTTTGCCTTTCACCTTTGCCTGCTTGCAGTTCCTATCTTCCTGTTGGCCCATGTCATCCTGTGGGAGGAGTCTTTTGGTATCAGTTGGTGGACTTTGCCGGAAAGTGTGGCAGACTTCATGACCATCATTGTAATTCTCGGCTGTGGTTATTTCCTATGGCGCAGACTGACGCAGCCGGAAGTCAAATTTGTCACCTTTGCGTCCGATTATGTGATTCTTGCGATTGTGGCCGCACCTTTTATCACCGGTTTTTTGGCCTACCATCAGTGGTTGGGCTACAAGTTTTGGTTGATTTTACATATCCTGGCAGGCGAAGTCATGCTGGTGGCCATTCCATTTACCCGGCTGGCCCACATGATCTATTCTCCGTTCACAAGGGCCTATCTCGGTTCTGAATTCGGAAGCGTAAGGCACGTGAAGGATTATTAGTCAGCCCTCTGCTCAGGCGTTTTCCAATCTGCTTAAGGAGGATTTCTTATGGCTCAAGGTCAAGAAATAGATGGCGTATATTTTAATGAAGTGATAGAAGATGCTGGCTTGGAGAAGGGGTACAAGAAACTTACCCCGGAAAAAATTGAACAGACTGTCAAACAGGTCATACAGGGCGAGACCGGCGCCCGCCTCAAGGCCTACGTGGACACCTGCGTCCACTGCGGGCTTTGTTCCAATGCCTGCCACTACTACCTGTCTCACGACAAAGATCCGACTTACGCCCCTGCTTCCAAAGTGAAGCAGACCATGTGGGAGATTCTGAATAAAAAGGGCAAGGTATCCGCGCAGTTTATCAAAAGGGCGTCACAGATCGCATCAACGCAGTGCAATGTCTGTAAGCGCTGTTCTCAGTACTGTCCATTCGGCATAGACATCGGCTACATCATGCTTACGGTGCGACGGATTTGCCATTTGCTGGGCGTAACCCCTCTGTATATTCAAGATACGTCCCACAGTCACGCAGTGACCATGAACCAAATGTGGGTTAAAAACGATGAGTGGGGGGACACCTTGCAGTGGCAGGAAGAGGACGCCCAGGAGGAGATACCGACCCTGCGCATTCCATTGGAGAAGGAAGGCGCGGATATCATGTATTCGGTGATCGGCCCTGAGCCCAAGTTCCAGCCGCAGTTGCTGTACCAGGCCGCCATTATTTTTGAGACGGCCGGTCTGAACTGGACTATGCCGGCGACGCCGGGCTGGGACAACAGCGACATGGCTATGTACACCGGCGACAACGAAATCATGGGGCGTGTTAAAAGACTGCACTTCGACACGGCACGCAGGCTGAGGGTCAAGAAAATCGTCATGGGAGAGTGCGGTCATGCCTTCCGATCGGTATATGACATGGGCAACCGCTGGCTCGGGCAGAAGATGCCGCCTTTTGACATTGTTCATGCGATTCAGTTTTATTACGAACTGCTCAAGGAGGGCAGGATCAAGATCGCCCATAAATATGAGGAGCCCGTGACCCTCCATGACCCCTGTAATGTCATCCGAGGAAGGGGCCTGCATGAAATGGCCCGCTACGTGGTCAATGAAATGTGTGCGGATTTTACCGAGATGGAGCCGAACCGGGAGTTTAACTACTGCTGTTGTGCCGGCGGCGGCGTGATTAACTGCGGCCCGCCGTTTAAGCTGACCCGCATGCACGGCAACCGGGTGAAGGCCGAGCAGATAGCGGCGACCGGGGCGAAGGTTTGTATCGCTCCGTGTCACAACTGCCACAGCGGACTTGAGGACATTGTGGGTCATTATAAGCTTGGAACCCACATCAATTTTATCGGCGATATTCTTTATAAGGTCATGGAAAAGCCAACCGCAGTATAGGGGCGGAAAAATAGATGCTTCGTACAAGGAAACGGTCGGCGGTTTCCTTTAAAAAGGGGGGTAAGTAGGGATGAAAAAATGGACGGTAGCCCTGTTTTTTGGAATGGTGATCGCGGCGTGTCTGCTGGTTTTTATGCCTGCCTATTCGCAAGAAGATATCGTGGTCCTGAAAGACGAGGCCTTTGGCAAGAAACAACGGCCTCCGGCCGTTTTTGCCCATGACGAGCACAACGAGAAGGCCGGCATTGATGATTGCAGTGTATGCCACCACGTTTACAGAGACGGCGTGAAGGTGGAATATGAGTCAAGTGAGGATTTGCGTTGTTCCGATTGCCATAATGTGGAGAAGGGATATCAGACAAGGCATTTAATGAAGGCCTACCACGATCTTTGTGGGGGGTGCCACAAAGAAGAAAAGGCAGGGCCAATCACTTGCGGTGAGTGTCATCCCAGAGGGGGGCATGCCGGTTCCCACGAAAGCGACTCGGGCCACTAGATTGCCAAGATGACGGCCGTGAAGCCTTGATGACACCCTAGAAGGTCTGTTAGGCGCCCCTGGACCGAGCATCAGTCCAGGGGTTTTTTTGTGTTTTCGCGATTAACGCCTTGAAAAGACTCCGGCCCTTCGAGGTTGCCGATTTGTTGCTGCGCAACGCCTTGATGAATTTTGACTTTTTTGGTTTATCCGGTTAAAGCATACTTGAGGGATAGCAGCGTGTGTCAACAGCCGGCTATTTTGGTATCAACAGGCAAAAACTCGCTCGTAAGTGCGCGTAGGGGCGAACCTGATCCAAGCCGGTACAATCAAAGGACTGAGAAGAAGGGCCCGTTTATCCTGCTACGGACTACCGCCTTGCATCTCCGGCAAACTCGGCAGCCGGTGGATCTAGGGCAACAACGAGCGTTTGACATTTGGTTGTTTTGATGATAACCTACTTAAAATTTGCGTATGCATTGGAAACACAACAGGCGTGACGGCATCTTTTCCGGTAACGCGTGTCTGTGAGCCGAAGAGACAGAGAAAGGGGAGATGGATTTGAGAGAGTTTAGCAGCTTGGAGGTCAAGGTTGTAAACAATGACCTTGAGAAGGCCATGCGGGTGTTGAAAAAGAAGATTCAGAACGATGGCCTGTTCCGACGATTGAAGCTTAAGAAGAGCTACGAGAAACCGAGCCAATGTCGTCGTCGTAAGCGTCGTGAAAGCGAAAGGAGGCAACGGGTCGCTCAATTAAAAAGTGCCAGGTATTCAGGATAGCCTTCCATCGTTGCCGTTTCCGAAAGCCCAGTTTGTGTCACTGGGCTTTTTTTCTCACACACATGCTACCCATCGTCTAACTTATTGGGCTTTCCGGATTTTTCTATACGACCCCGTGCCATTTTGTGTTATAGAAACGTCCCATGTCTCACTGGGCCTATCCTTTGTTCGTTATCCTTGTGGCGGCTATTTGGCCTGCGCCGAGGGCTGAGGCCCAGCTAGGGACACAGGGAGACCGGAGTGCCTCATATCAAATCAAAGCAGATTTTTTGAACTTCGATCACACGACCAAGACCTATAGCGGCAGAGGTAATGCGTCCGTTGTCAGTGCGGATCGGACCTTGCGTGCCGATGCCGTGGAGTTTTGTGAACTGACAAAGGAAGCCAAAGCCTGGGGAAACGTGCGTTTTTCTTCGGGCAAAGGTTGGATGACCGGCAGTCGTGTTGAGATGAATCTGCAAGAGAATACCGGTGTGGTGTACAACGGCACGCTTTTTCTTGAGAAAAATCATTTCTATGTCAGAGGGGATGAGATCCGGAAGACCGGCCCGGCTTCCTACTATTTGAAAGAAAAGGGGAGTTTCACCAGTTGCGATGGCGATTCACCGTCATGGGAGATTACCGGCTCGGATTTGAAGGTGACCGTGGAAGGGTATGGCAGCATCAAACACGCGGCCCTTAGGGCCAAGTCCGTTCCTGTCTTCTATGTGCCCTACATGATCTTTCCCGCAAAGGTGAAGCGCCAGACCGGGTTGTTGATACCGCTGGCTCTGTATTCCAACGTTAACGGTCCAGGGGTGATTCAGCCTTTTTTTTGGGCCGTCAATGACCACAGTGATGCGACATTCAATTTCCATTATATGGGTCATCGAGGTTGGAAACACGGCGTAGAGTACCGGTATATCCTGTCGGAGGGATCCAAAGCCACGGCCATGTTAGACTATCTTCGCGACGAGCAAATTGATGATGGCACCACGCCGCCGGGCGAACCCGACGGATATCGTTACGAGGGATTCACGGGTGATGACGAGGATCGCACCAACAGAAGCCGGTGGTGGCTCAGGGGCAAGGCTGACTGGGAGCTTCCGGCGGCTTTTCAGGCAAAACTGGATGTAGATGTGGTCAGCGACCAGGATTATCTTCGAGAATTTAATACCATTTATACAGGATTTGAATATACGAATGACTATTTTAAACAAGAATTCGGGCGAGAGCTTGATGAAAAAACGGAAACGGTTAGACAAAGCCGCTTGAATCTGAACAGGACGTGGGACCAGTTCAGTCTCAACGCTGATTTCCGATGGTATGACGATGCCGTTGCCCGAAAAAACGGCGATGACAATACCAACCGGCAGAACCTGCCCATGATCAGCTTTTCGGGATCCAAACAGCAGATTTCTGATTCTCCCTGGTACTACGATGTTGACGCCGCTTTTTTACATGCCTGGCGAGAACTTGGAGTGCGAGGCTACAGCGTCGACCTTGCCCCGAAAATCTACTATCCCGTGAGTGTTTTCGACGTGCTGGACTTTGAGCCTTCTTTAAAAATTCAAGAGACCCTTTGGATGGTGAGTGCATACGATGGCTCCGGCCAAGGGGAAGAAGACCGACTGGAGTCCCGGGAGTTGTTTGATTTTCAATTGGATTTGTCCACGGAAATTGCCAAGGTGTTTGACGTGGGGGCTCAATCCGTTGACAAGATGAGACACGGCATCCGGCCTCAGGTCATCTACCAATATGTGCCCTACGTCGAACAGCGGGATCTTCCGGATTTTGTGGCTGCCGTGGGCGAGGCAAACCTGTTGTCTTACTCGGTGACAAATACATTGACTTCAAGAAGAATAAAAAAGCCAAAGCCGCCGGAGACCGAACAACAGGAGTCGGAAGCGGAGGCCCGGAACATAGAGCCGGCGGGCCATGGGGATGCGCTCACGCAAGATGACGGCGGCTTCGTACCTCGGTACGATTATCACGAATTTTTGCGATTGAGTCTGTCCCAAAACTATGACATCAACAAGGCCCGGCGAGATTCCCCCGGCGGTCAGGCAAAACGCCCATTTTCCGACGTGCTGGGAAGGCTGGAGCTGGAGCCCTTTTATGGTTACCGCGTGAAGTTCGTGGGAAATGCTTCTTGGTCGCCTTATGACGGCGAATTCGATTATGACGCGACAACCGACGTGCGTCTCGACAACGCCCGGGGCGACTGGGTTTCAACAACGCACCGATATGTGAGAGATGGAAATTCAAATATTCTTGCGAGGGCCTTTGTGAATCTTTTTGCCGGCCTTTCCATGTATGTGGAGCACGAACGAAATATCCGGGACAATCAAGACATCAGGTCTGTGCTGGGATTTTCGTACAAACCTCAGTGTTGGGGCCTTCATGTCGAGTATAGTGATGAGAAGGACATGAACAACAGGCAGTATCTGTTTCGGATAGACTTGCATGGGCTGGGAGAGTTTGACCTTGGGGGGTACAGTCCCGGCGAGTCGGACAGGTGGTATAGAAAAGGATAGACCCAAAAAATGGCAATAATTGACCTGGAACGGGCGTGGTTTGTACTGCATACCCGCAGTCGATTTGAACAGGTGGTCTTTGATGGCTTGGAAGGCAAATCGCTCCAGACATTTCTTCCAAAGATTACCGTTATGAGCAAGCGCCGCGACCGGCGCAAGAAGCTGAGAGTTCCGCTTTTCCCCGGCTATGTTTTTGTAAAAAGCGACCTGAACGCCTATGAGCGGTTGGAGATCGTCAAAACAGTCGGGGTTGTTCGGCTTGTGGGCAACAAGGACGGCCCTGTTTCGGTCCCTGAAAATGCCATCGAATCCTTAAAGATCATGGTGTCCGGCGACAACGAAGTCGTCACGGGAACGCGGTTTAGAAAAGGAGATCGTGTCCTGGTCGTTGAAGGCCCCTTTTCCGGCGTTACAGGCGTCTTTGTCCGATACAAGGGCGGCGGCAGGGTCGTCGTATCCATAGAAGCTCTCGGACAGTATGCCGGCGTAGATGTTTCCGAAGAGCATGTGGAGAAAATTCCGGATTTTGTTTGATTGTCCTAATATGAGACATGCCGATCTGCTTGTTCAGATTTGGGGGCGGCTCAGAAGGGCCGGCGTTGAGGCGTGATCGCTGAAACAGCCGAGCAAAAGGCCCGCGTTACTCTTCTTCGTCCGAACGGCGGCCGGCCATCCGAATCAGGATGCGGATGATGTTTGCGCCAAGGACAATGCCGCTTAAAACCATGAGTAATATGGGAACCCAGCCGTACCCGTGGTATGCTTCCATGCCCGAGGCAACCCGCAGTCCGATCCTGCCGAAAGAAAAGACCAGAGCCATGACGGCGGCCACTGCAATGCAGAACAGATCCGAGTCGTGCCAAGGGGTTACTGCTTTTCGAAAGAAGGGGTTTTGAGCCAGCTTCATTTTAGGTGTTCATGTGTTTGCGAAATTCTCAGCTCCTTCAAGGAGAAATCCAAACCCCATTGTCTGGATGTGCTTGTTTCTAAATCTCAGTTTATGACATGTTCCCATAAAATGCAATTGCGGTTATCTACAAAGCTCCAGTCAGGGTTTTGGCCTTGTTGTACCATGAACTTAAGTGTTCCGGATAACCGCAAATGCAATTTTTGCCGTTTCTTTACAGAAATTCTTGACCGGCAGTTACGGAGTCCTTGTGCCGCCGCAGTCAGGCAAAGCTCCCAAGGCCCGGCGATGCGATTCAGGAAACGGGATCTTTAAGGTCCGGAAGTATCCTTTTGAACGCATCCGAGTTGCTGCTTTTTAGCACTTCAAAGATGATCATCTCGGTAGAGCTGATAACGGCTCCCGCCTCTTTCATCCTGTCGAGTCCGATTTTCCAGTTCCATTCCACTCGGGATGAAACAGCGTCTGAAGCGACATGCACATGATAGCCATGTTCCAGTGCCCCTAGTGCTGTTTGAGCAACGCAGATGTGGCTTTCTATCCCCGACACGATAAGCGTTTTTCGTGATCCGTCGAGTTTTGCCAGGTGGTCCCGGAACCCTGTATTGCTGAAACAGCCGAATTCCAACTTGTCCGGAATGGGAGTTTGCGGCAGTTCCCTTTCAATATCTTCCACAATCGGGCCGATGCCTTTTTTGTATTGCGTGGTTACAATGACAGGGAGTCCAACGATGTTTGCAAATCGGATCAGAAGAACCATATTGTCGATAACACGCTGCGGTTGGAAGACTTTAGGCAGTAGTTTTTCTTGGGGATCGATGATCAAAAGAGCAGCGTTTTCTTGGGATACTTTAAAAGTTTTCATGTCCGGCGCCTCGCTTTCTTGGGCACTCATTGTTTCGTGTCAGAACGCGTTGACAGCACCCGGTCTGATGGGAAAAAGTATCGAGATGCCCGCTTGATTAACTTGGAGCTTACAGTTGCCGCGTGTTTCTGATAATGTATCCTTGATGTGATGTCAATATCCGGAAGGGCCGGGGGGAAAAGTAACTGTCCGGAGTTTTGCAAGACAAGGGGTGGCGGTGTCGGATTTCCGTCGGCAACGGGGCAAAAGGGCTCTAACTGCCTCAAACGGTTACGCGAATGGAAACCTGACAACTCCTGGAACCGTAGGCTCGTCAACGGGCGAAGGTCTTACGAAAAAGGTGTATGTGACACTGCGATTGGGCCAATGACTGTTAGAAAAGGACAGACAAGGGAACTAAAGATCGAAAACGTGGTCTTTGGCGGTCGAGGGCTTGCCAAGGTCGATGGGCTGGCGGTTTTTGTCGAAAAAACGGTCCCCGGCGACCTGGTGGAAGCAAGGATTTATCGCAAGAAAAAGAATTACGCGGAAGCACGGGTGGTGAGCCTTTTGTCCCCATCGCCTTTTCGGGTGACCGCCCCGTGTCGTTACAGCGGTTTTTGCGGTGGATGTACTTGGCAATTTCTGCAATACGAAAAGCAGTTGTTTTTTAAAAAAGCTCATGTTGTGGAGTCATTGGATCACGTGGGGGGGCTTAAAGGTGTCCGGGTGCATCCGGTCATTCAGTCCAAAAAGACGTTTGAATACCGCAATAAAATGGAATTTTCATTTTCAGACAGGCGTTGGCTTTTGCCTGCCGAGCTGTGCCTGGAAAATATTTCGAAGGGGTTCGCTTTGGGTTTACATGTGCCGGGCACGTTTCATAAAGTCCTCGATATTGACGCCTGTTTGCTGCAAGCAAGTCAGGGAAACGATATCCTGTCTGATGTAAGAACCTTTGTCAAACAAAGCGGCATCCCACCTTATGGATTGAAATCACATCAAGGATTCTGGAGATTTTTGATGCTGCGTCATTCTCCATCCTACGATACGTGGATGGTGAATATCGTTACGTCTGAAGGGCAAGACGCTTGGGCACAACCTTTGGTGGACATGCTTTTCGCAAAGTACGATAATCTATCGTCCGTGGTGCACAGCGTGAATACGAGAAAGGCCGCCATTGCGGTGGGCGAGCGTGAGCGACTGTTGGCCGGAGAGCCGTTTATGAGAGACAAACTGGGAGATTTCGAGTTCAAGATTTCTGCAAACTCTTTTTTCCAAACCAACACTTCCGGTGCCGAGTCTCTTTACGGTATAGTAAAAGATTACAGCGGGCTCACCGGGCGAGAAACGGTGCTGGACTTATACAGCGGCACAGGCACTATTCCTGTCTTTCTGTCGGGTCTTGCTGCACGAATAGTGGGCATTGAGATTGCGGAAAGCGCTGTTCAAGATGCTTGGGAAAATTGCGTAAGAAATGGTGTGGATAACTGTCAGTTCATCTGCGAAGATATCAAAACAGGCCTTAGTCAAATCAGGGAAAAGCCTGATGTCGTGATTTTGGATCCACCCCGGTCGGGTGTGCATCCTGATGTCGTGAAGGCGGTCATGGCGATGGCCCCCAAGACCATTGTTTATGTTTCGTGTAATCCGACCTCTCTTGCCAGAGATCTCGCCCTTTTAACACAGGACTATTGCGTGTTGGAAGTCCAGCCTGTGGATATGTTCCCCCACACATATCACATCGAGTGTGTGGCTAAACTGCATCGGGCGTGTCAGCCTTGACAAGGCAGGGATAATTGCGTAAAAACCTGTGACTATTGCGATCCGCCCGGAGGACAGGGACCCCATGACAGTGCGGCGATACGGGCTCATAGCGGCCCTTTTGATTTGTATAGGCGCAACGGGATGGCTGGTTTATCGTTACCTGGCCCGGGAGTCCGCAGGGCCTGCGGAAGTGACGGAAAAGGCACTTCGACGCATGATTCCCAAAGTTACCAAATCCACGGTGCACCTGTATTTTGCAGATATGGATCACGGTCATCTAAAAGCTGAGACGCGATCCGTTGCACTGCCCGACGCTGCGGTTGACCGTGCAAAGGCCATGATCCACGGGCTTATTGAAGGATCGGGCGACGCCTTGACCCGCACGCTACCCGAGGAAACCAAACTTTTGGCGCTATATTTGGATAAAGAAGGCGTGGCTTACGTGAATTTTAACAAGGCTTTTTCAGACAAACATCCGGGCGGAAGTCTAACGGAGCTCTTGTCCATTTATTCTGTCGTAAATACGCTCTCACTCAATATCCCGGACATTGAGGCTGTCAAGTTCCTTATTGAGGGCCGGGAAGCCAAGACCCTGGCGGGGCATATTGACCTTCGATATGCTTTCCGACCGGATTTGCTCATCATTAAATAGGTGTTGGAAATGGAACGAACGGTACCAACAAACAGGATGCGCAATATCGGGATCATAGCCCATATCGATGCCGGCAAGACCACGGTTACGGAGCGCATTTTGTACTACACGGGGCGTTCGCATAAGATGGGAGAGGTTCATAATGGACAGGCGGTCATGGATTGGATGCCGGATGAGCAGGAGCGGGGCATTACGATTACTTCAGCCGTTACGACCTGTCATTGGAAGGAGGCAGAAATTCATATTATCGATACCCCTGGACACGTCGACTTTACCATAGAAGTGGAGCGCTCCCTCAGGGTATTGGATGGTGCGATCGGCGTATTCTGCGCAGTCGGTGGTGTTGAACCACAATCCGAGACCGTATGGCGTCAAGCGGACAAGTATCGGGTTCCGAAAATCGCTTTTGTAAATAAGCTGGATCGGGTGGGTGCGGATTTTTTTGGAACGATCGCCATGATGCGCCGGCGTCTCGAGGCCAACCCCCTTATTATGGAAATTCCGGTAGGCAGTGAGGATGCCTTTCAAGGGGTGATTGATCTTGTCAATATGAAACAACTCGTTTGGGAGGATGAAACACTGGGAGCCACATTTTCGGAAGACGAGATTCCCGAAATGTTGCAAGAGGGCGCCGATAAACACCGCGAGCGGCTTGTGGAAACGATAGCCGAATATGACGATGAGATCATGGAGGCTTATCTTGCCGATGATCCTATCAGTGCCGAAAAACTCATATCGGCCATTCGCCGCGCCACCATCGGCTTGAAAGTGGTCCCTGTGTTTTGTGGGACGGCCCTGAGAAACAAGGGGATTCAGCCGCTTTTGGATGGTATTGTCAGCTTTTTGCCCAGCCCCTTGGAAACGCCGCCGGTGCAAGGAGTGGATCCGGATTCGGGTGATGTAAAGATATCGCGACCCTCGGATCGCGAACCCTTGGTAGGGCTGGTGTTCAAGGTGATGATGGACCAAGGCCGGAAACTGAGTTATGTGCGTATTTATTCCGGACGGCTTTGCGAAGGAGATGAAGTCCTCAATGCGGGGAAAAAGGAGAAAGAGAAGATTTCCCGGATCCTTGCCATGCATGCCAACAAAAGACAGCGGATCAAAGAAGTCAGAGCCGGCAATATTGTCGGAATTGTAGGGTTAAAAGTCTCTGGGACGGGTGACACCCTTTGCGATCCGTCACATCCTGTCGTTTTGGAGCGGATTGAGGCTTATGAACCTGTCATATCGGTTGCTGTTGAGCCGAAGACCCAAGGTGATCAGGAAAAGCTCGGACATGCCCTTGGCAAACTTGAGTCCGAGGATCCCACCTTCCGCGTCAAATATGACGATGACACGGGGCAGACCGTCATTTCCGGGATGGGCGAACTCCATCTGGAGATCCTTGTAAACAGGCTGAAACGGGAATTCAATACCCAGGTCAATGTGGGTAAGCCCCAGGTTGTTTATAAAGAGTCTATTGCGCAAAAGGCGGCGGTTTCGGCGACCTTTGACAAGGAGGTTGCCGGGGTTCAGCATTTTGGCAGGGTCACCTTGGAGCTTTTTCCCGGAAAGCGAGGAGAGGGAAACCGCTTTGTCAGCAGGTTGAAGGATGGATTGCTATCTGAAGAATTTATCTCCGCCATAGAGGGCGGAGTGATGGAATCCATGAGCAGCGGCGTTGTCCTGGGATATCCGACGCTGGACGTGGAGGTTTCTTTGGTGGATGTTGCGAGCAAGGAGTCCGGGGGGAGTGCATTGGCGTTTAAGGTGGCAGCCTCTATGGCTACCAAAGAGGGCCTTCAAAAAGGCATGCCGTTTTTGTTGGAGCCCATCATGGCTGTGGAAATCTTGGTTCCTGAGGGATTTATGGGGGAAGTCATCGGAGAAATCAACGCTCGTGGCGGGAAGATCGATCAACTCCATCCCAGGGGCGGCCTGCAGGTGATCAAGGCCACGGTGCCCCTGTCAAAGATGTTTGGTTATTCAACGGCGCTCAGATCAGCAACCCAGGGACGAGGCACTTTTACGATGCACTTTTCCCATTATGACAAAGCGGTTAACCCGCCTGTATGAGATTTTTTTTCCGGGTCCGCCCCAACGCGCTCTAATTCGCTCAGACAGTTTGCCGGTTGACACCAAAACACCCGACTTGGTGGAGGACTGGAGGAGTACGCTTCAACCGGATGAACCATCTTTTTTCTCATCGGAAAGATTCTGCAAGGCTTCGCGAATGGTTTCTTGTCTTTCCGGGTTCCGGGACGACAACTCCAGGGCCTTTTGTAAGTGAAACCGCGCGTTATTTTCACGGCCCTTGTGTTTATAATACATGCCAAGGTGGTAATGCGCTTGATCCAGGTTGCCCAACTTCCCATATGTCTCGCCTAGAGAATACATTCCGGGTGCATAATCCGGGTGTTTGTCACACAGTGTTTTGAAGGTTTCCAATGCTTCGTATAAATTATTGGTTTTCAACTGCGCCCGACCGAAGTACAGTCGGCCTTCCGGATCGTTGGAGTCAAAAGCAAGGACGCCTTTCAGGGTGTTGAGTGCTGCCGGGTAGTCGCCCATGTCAAAATAGGCCTTGCCGAGGTCTCGAAGGATGTCTACGTCCAGGGGACGCAATTGTACCGCGTTTTTGAGGTATTCCACGGCTTCTTTGGTTTTCGCCTTTCTGCCCAGGACCAACCCTTTTCCGTAGTATGCCCACGCATCGGACGCATCGGCTTTCATGGCGGCGTCAAATATATTGCCGGCCACATCGGCATTGGAATACAGTCCTATCACTTTGGTTCGGAATTTGTCGAAGTCTCCGAACGTAGGGGGACTGACGGATGGTTTCCAATCAGGATTGGCTTGAATCCAACTGTCGAGATAAATCATTCTGTCTTCAACTGCGGGATGGGTGCTCAAATACGAGGGGATTTCTTTTGAAGTAAACCATTGCTTCTCCCGTATGGTTCTCAGGATGTTTAAAAGACCTTGGCCCCCATAACCGGCCTTGGTGAGGTATTTGAGCCCCAGCTGATCAGCCTCTATTTCGTTTTCACGGCTGTACTTAAGAGAAAGGGATTGCCCGGCTGCGAGGGACGTTGTGGATACGGCGCCTGCCGCAGAGCCTCCCCCCAAAAAAACCCCTGCCAGGACGCCTGCCATGGTTGCAATGTTGATCTTTTTGGCCTGTTCGATGCGCTTTGAAATATGTCTTGCCGAAACGTGGGCTATTTCGTGCCCCAGGATACCGGCCAGCTCCTCTTCGCTTTCCATGGCGGCAATGAGGCCGGTGTATAGAAAAATATAACCACCGGGGCCCGCAAATGCGTTATAGACTTCTTCGTTGACTACGTAGAAGTGAAAGTCAAACGGCGGTGAGGGAACCTGATCCACGATATAGTGTCCCAGCTTTTTCACGTAACCCACGATGTAAGGATCGTCAACAAGGGGAAGACTTTTAGAGGTATAAAGCATGAATTTTTTTCCCAGTTCCCGCTCTTCCTTGTTGGTAAGATGGGCCCGAAACAAAGAGGCCGAAACCGGGGCGACAGCCCCCAAGACAAGGGTTGAGACCAAAAAAACCATCAAGGCGCCTTTTGCCGTGAATACCCAATGATCCGCATTGGTTCGGGAAGGACAGGTCGTCACAATCGATTCCTTTTTTAAGACCTTCCGGCCGGCCCGTGGATGGACATCCGTGATGCTCGGCTGAGGTTGACCAGTGAAAAATAATAAAACAATGCGGTTATCTACAAAGCTCCAGTCAGGGTCTTGGTCGGCCAGTGGGCATCAATCCTCCAGCCGGGCAAAACTCGCCGTGAAGGCCGCGTAAGGCCGGCCTTTGAATGGGTAAAATACAGAAAGTCTATTCATACAGGCTCTTATGGGTTGTCGACTTGACCGAGTTACGGCCGCTCAAACGCGGTCTAAACGGCTCAAACAGTTGCCCGGCTTTTGTCTCGATCTCCACCGGCCGTGTTGTACCGTGAACTTGAG
>CAYSGJ010000230.1:0-2906 GCA_964430705.1 uncultured Desulfobacterales bacterium
GAAAGGAAGGATTTTCTTTCCGCCGCTGTTTCAAATAATCGGTCCAGATTGATTTCGCAATTTAGCGTGCAGCCCTTAATTTTTTGGCAGGAAAGGAGTTTCGGGCGATTTTCTTTCATGGTTCCGGCAGCAAACTATTAAGGCTTATGTAGGTATTAAGCGGCCTTCAGTACCTATTAATTAGGTATTAAGATATTTTTCTCTCAGCCTTTGTCTCAAATAACCGGTCCAAGTTGATCTTGCAGTTGTGAGTGCGACCATAGGCTTTTTCCCATCCAGGTAGTGTCCAGAAATTTTCGCACTTTTTTTTATAGAAAGCTAATTCTTCATTAGAAAATGTGCGAAAAATATTATACGTTATCTGACGGGAAAAAAGTTACTTCGGTATGATAAAGTTAATTCCAGATACTGCTGACAAGGATATAGAAGCACGAATCGCTCTGTGGAAAGCGATATACATAGCTTCTCAGGATGTCCTACACCGGTTCAAAATCAGGTCTATTTGTGGGATTAATGGTGCGCCAATCCGCAACGATGCAGAAGTTCCAGACGTTGCCACATGGCAACTTGTTGAAGCCCTTAGTCTCCTTGGAGTCATTCTTCGATCAGAGAATGCCGTTGCGGACATGATTAATCTCTTTGGGAAGACTGGACCGGTCGAGATACGAGAGGACGGTATTACCCGTCATCTTTGGGCTCAGCAGACCCTTCAAGGAAGCAAGAGCGCCCTTGGAGGGCGGCCCGACCTAATCGTGACGTCCACCCGTGAGGCGCCACATCCGAACAGTACCATTCGAATCATTGAGGCAAAATGCGTTAAGCACTTAGGCGCGCAGATTGTGAGAAGCGAATTTGGTAAAGCCCATGACCTTCGTGTGGCCACCTACCTTATTTGGAGCTTCTACTCTCCAGCGTCTAAGGTCGTTGCAGGTGCTCGGGGCCTTGGCATCGACCTTGAACCTCTTGGTTTCGACACGGATCGGCGGGCAGACCTTGTGGGAAGTCCTGACGCGCTAATTTCTCGTATCGCCTATGCTCAAGAACAGTCGCGACATGATCAGCGATTCGCGGTGATGCTTGAAGAAGCCAGCCGGGACGTGCGACATAAACTTTTGGGGCCACTTATATAAACACAGACTAATCCGTCAAATAATCCTTTTGTTTTCTATTGACGTTCACAAAATCTTGTCGCGGTTTCGAACCTTTTATCTCAATTTATCGCCTTGCCGCACTTGATCAGAACGTCCTTTATCTCTCCCGGTCTTTTCACCACGGCCCATTGCCAGCGGCCAAATCCACCGTGGGCGTTGACGGCCTGGGTCCATTCATCCAGATAGCGGCGTTTGACCTTGTCTTGCTCGGTGTCCTGGCCCTTAGTTTCCAAGATCAGCATATCACCGCCCTTTAACCGGATTAAAAAATCAGGCCGGTATTTTCGCACCACGCCCAAATAGACATAAAGAATTTCAAACCCAAGGTGATCGTTTTTAGCCCAGGCCTCCACCTGTTTGCCGTTATCCAGCGCAAAGGCGTCCGACGCCTCCCAGGTGCTGTCATAAACGCAGACGTTGATATGAGATTTTTTTGTAAGTTCGCATGGCTTGCCTGTGTACCAGATACGCATGCCGCCGGTCGAACGGATGGGGTTATCGCGGTCAAACACCGGCACAAGCTGTTCCGTATTTTCCTGACGCACTGCTTCCCACACATGCTGCACCACCCGTGACATATTGAGGGTAATGACCAACCGCCGGCGCAGTTCATCCTGATAAAACAGCGGCGGAGAAATATCGATCCTGTCCGAACGGATAAACTGTTCGACAATGCGCACCAGTTGGGCCAGCAGCACCTCCCGGCTTCCCTGCCAGGAGTGCTTCATCTGATCAAATACGTCCCGGGCCGTTTCAAAAATAATGCGCTGGGTGCGGAACTCTTTGGCCAGTCGTTCCAGTTCGATGCGGTTAAGTTTGGTTACATCCGGCTTACCGTCCAGAATCGGTGCCAATTCAGCCACCTGAGTGGTTTGCCCCGCGTCAATCTTCAGCGGCCGCGTTTTCTTCCAGTCAATGACCAGCTTCGGCGTAAAGACCCGCTCGATGCGCACTACATTGGGCCAGCGGATTTCAAACCCGATCCTGGCCGGAACCGGTTCCACGGCAGTCTTGGGGTCCGGCGGTTGAGGCGGCCCGTCTGTCCCCCCTTCATGGGGCAAGAAGGTAAAAGGCACGCCAAAAATATTGACATATTCCGGATCAAACAACCCGGATTCTTTATTGATTTCATAGGATGTCCGCCGCAGGCCCCGGCCCACCACCTGCTCGCATAAAAGCTGCGATGTAAAAGCCCGCAGGCCCATGATGTGAGTCACGGTCTTGGCATCCCAACCTTCGGACAGCATGCCCACGGAAATGACTTTTTGAATTCCCGCACCCGGCTGGCCGGCTTTGCCGACCGTATCAACGATCCTTCTTAATTGTTCCGCCTGCTCGGCTTTGGTCAGCTTGCGCTCCTTGGGCTTATCATTCTCTTCGCCGTTGCCCTCATCTTCCGTTGTTTCCACCTCGGCACCCGGCTCTTCGCGTTCCTCTGCCTCCTTTAACACCTTGGAGTCGATATGCAGGATGCGCTCCGGATCACACAACTCGTCAATATGAATACGCCGGGTATCAAAGGCATGTTTCACCCGCGCCGCAGTTTCCGTTCGGTTGCAGACCGTGATCATCACCGGCGGAGTGGGCAGCCCGGCTTTTTTCCATTTTTTCCAGGCCTCCCGCCAGTCATACGCCAGCAAATAATAGGCATTTGTCACCAGATCAGGCAGCGGCTCTTCAGGCTCGGCCTTACGGTTCAGGTCGTCCTTTCCCCCCGCATCATTATATATATGGTAGAGACGCGACTTATAGGTT
>CAYSGJ010000231.1:0-85564 GCA_964430705.1 uncultured Desulfobacterales bacterium
GAAAATCGCCTTTTTCTCGATACCCCGAACGATAATGTGATGCAGTGCCCCCGGGGCGTCTATACGCGCTTTTCTCGGCATGCGCTCCTAATAGCCCACTCCTTGCCAAGCATCAAGTCCAAATGTCACGGACGTCCCCTATATACCCCAACCGCCGATGAATTTGCTTTGGTTTTCGGCACCATCATAGATTCACCCGGTGCCTGCACCGGTGATTTCGATGTTGACGGAGACGTCGACGGAAGCGACCTGGCGGCGTTCGCGGCATTGTTCCCGACTGAACAGTAAATGGACCGTCGAGCTATTATGACAGATACGTCCCAGCCCCCGTGATGGAACAGGTCGGAAAGATATGGGGATACCCGCAAATAATGATTGATCCGCTGAACATCAGGCTTCCGGCGACCTGTCAAAAATCGGTCAGGACTTTTTTGACCAGATTGCCGTCGGCGTTGCCGCCAAAGTGCTGCATGATGGGCCTCATGGCCTGCATCTTGCTCTTGTACTCGCCAAAATCCACGTTGGCCGTGATCCAGGCCCGAATCTCGTCCTCCGTGGCCATTTGGGGGAGGTATCTTTCCGCGACCCGGATAAAGGGGGTCGGCTCGGTAACCCCGGTTTTTTCCATTACTTCTTTTTCGGATTTGATGAGCTTTTTGACGATTCGGACAACATCCTCGTCGCCGAGCTCCTTTTGGCCCTGGCGCCCGAACTCGCCCATGATGACTCGCAGGGTGCTTTTGGTATCGTCGTCTTTGGCCTTCATGGCTGCTGCCAAATCCTTTTTTATCTGCTCCTGTAAACGCATTTTCCATGACCCTCCCGGTTCTCGCTGAGATTGCACCAACGTTGACGTACTGGATGAAAAAGTTTACAAAGATCAAAGATAAAAATCACTCTCCAGATCACGGTGCAGCGGGCGATTGGTCATCACCGGCCGGTTCCAGGCGAATCAGGCTGCCATGGGATTCGTCCGTGATCACATACAGCAGCCCGTCCGGACCCTGGGCCACCTTTCTTACTCGCCGGCCGATCCGCAGTGCGGACTGGCCCGTCACATTGCCGGCATCGTCCAGGTCGATGCGTCGGATGTCCTGCGATTTCAACCCGGCCACAAAAAGGTCGCCGTGCCACCGGGGGAAACGGTGGCCGGTATACACGACAAGACCGGAGGGCGCGATGGCCGTCATCCAGACCACCTCCGGGTCGACCATGCCCGGCTTTGACGTGTAGGGAGAAATCTTGAACCCTCCCAGATACTCACGGCTGTACGTGACTTCCGGCCACCCATAATTCTTGCCGGCCTGTAAACGATTCAATTCGTCGCCGCCCAGGGCCCCATGCTCGGAGGCCCACACGACCGAACGCAAGGGGTCGTAACCGAGTCCCTGGACATTTCGGTGACCAAGGCTCCAAAGTTCCGGCAGGGCGCCGGGTGAATCCAGAAAAGGATTGTCCTTCGGCACGGATCCGTCCTCTTTCAATCTGAGGACCTTTCCCAGGTGGCTGCGTCTGTTTTGGGCCTGTTTGCGAATCCAGTCCCCGTCCAGCCTGACCGGCGGGTTACCCCCATCACCGACGGAAACGAGCAGGGTCCCGTCCGGCATCCACACCAGACGCGAACCGAAGTGCTGGGCCCCGGATTTGACGGCGGCAACTTCGAAGATCACCTGCCACTTTTCCAGGGAATCGCCCTTCAAAACCGCACAACCCACACGAGTGCGATTCGCTCCTGAGGTGCCGTGGGCGTAGGTGAAGTAGACTTTCCCGTTTTCGCTGAAGTTGGGATGCAAGCTGACATCAAGCAAGCCTCCCTGACCGGAGTCGAATACGTCGGGTACGCCACCAATGATGTCGAGAGACCGCTGGTCCCCTTTCACCAGTCGCAGCCGCCCCGGCCGCTCGGTAACAAGCATATTCCCGTTCGGCAACCAGGCCATGCCCCAAGGGTGTTCCAGCCCGTCGACGACCGTTGCAATACGGAAGCCCCCTTCAACCGGGACATCGCCCTCCGTGACATAAGGCTCGGCAACCAGTTGCGGGGCGCAAAACACAAGCAAAAAGACAGAAAGCATCCCGGTCAAGACAGGTCTCATCCTCAGCCCTCCTTTTCGCGGCTTCAAACATGCCAAATATCTACCTCATCGAGGCTGCTATTGCCACCATAACTCCTTGGGCCTAAAAGAGCCACGTCGGGCAGCCTTTGCCTGCATATCGTATCAGTTCGTAGTGTCTCTGATATTTCTCACCAGCTTCCCGAAAGGAGTGAAAAATGCTCTTTCCCCCGGAATCCTCTATTCTCCTTTGATGCGCCCCTTTTTCACCATCTCTTTTGCTGCTTTCCATCCGCCAAGGCGAGTGTTACCGGCACGTACGAACAATAAAAAGCCGCACTGCAAAGGCGGACGCCTCCGGTGAAAAGCCGTCTTTACCTTGGCGTCGGCTGGAAAATCCGCCCTATTCTCCGGACCGGAAATCGTCGCACGGCTGGTTGTCATCCGCACCCCGATGATGTTCGGGATCCGGCGCCGTTCTGCATACGGGCAACGGTTCCTGCCCTTTTTTCTTTTTCTTCCCTTCCGGAAATTTTCCTATGACCTTATCCGGGTTCTCATCATCTTTTTTTGATTGGGTTTTTCGCACTGACATGTTCTTGCCTCCCTCCCAAGTCACCGCTGGATCTCAAGTCGGATCCACGGGCATGGCATTGGGTTGATTCCCATCAACGCGTGCCTTATTACGATCTGCAAGCGTATACGATCCTGCTATACACCGAAATAACCTCTTGCCGAAAGTGCAAGCACCGGTCATGTTCCTTTTTCCTTGCGGTTTTCGACCGTCTCGACCACCCGGCGATAGATTTTATGCACGAAATTTCGGTCGAATTCGTTTTCCGCATCCAACATGGCCTCTTTCTCCGATTCTGTAAGGTATTTCATTATCGGCATAAAAAAATGTTTATCTTCCTTTTCTATGTGTTTGGGATAGAATTCGACCAGCGCACCGATGCAATCCTGAATGACAGGGAGTGCATCCTGTTCTCCCTGCTGGTATCGGTTCTTGGCGTCAACCAGCCGGCCGACGATTTTTCGCGCCCAGCGGTGTTCGTCGATGAGCTCTTGCATCGTCTTTCTGTGCTCATCGGTCAAAGGCTTGGATTCGAGTCGCGTGAACAGAATGTCCTCTTCTTTGCCATGATGGCATCGATCGGCATACGTCTTGATGAAATCGACCGCTGTTTCAAGGAACGCGGGATCTGCATCGTTGGATTGCCGCATCCGATCTTGTTCGGTGCGCATCATAGAGATCATTCGTTCAATAAGACGGTGTTCTATCATCAAAGGTCCGATTGGCAACATCCTGCACGCTCCTTGGGATCGGTCGCCGATCCGCTCTGTTTTTTTATTTTCTTTTATTTTCCCAACGATTATCATGATCATCCTATCACGGATTGAATCCGGTTCAATACGCGTATACACGTATTTCTCAAACCGACCGGACAAATTCCGGCCGAGGTATTTCCAAATGTCCGATAGCCGAAGTCTTGACCGTGACGCCACGCGCAAATACACGATTGACTCTATTGATACCGTTCGGCCAATAAAGATATCGTTGTCGCGTATGTTTGGTGTTGGTTGGATCCGCCGATACCAACGGGAAGGCGATTCATGACCTATCTGATTGCCACGTCGGCTGCGCATATCAAGTTCGCCGATGCAGCATGTTTTTACATTGACATCGATCACTTTCCATCGGGCGAAATGCGTATCCGTCTTCCCGATGAGATCTCCGGACAAGACGTTCGCCTTATCGGTTCGGTCCTTGCCGATGGGAACAGTATTTTGGAATTGCTGATGGCCGCCGAGGGGCTCCATAATCGGGGTTGCCTTGTCGACCTGACGATCCTCTACATGGCATATGCACGTCAGGACAAGTCGAGCGAAAAGGAAATCTTTGCCGCCAAGATCATCTGCCAAATCCTTCAGATCGCCCGCGCCGATCGGGTACATGTCATCGATGTCCACAATACCGAGCTCCAACGATTCTTTGCGTTTGAAAACGTGATCCCGGCGGAAATTTTCCGCAATGCTTTTTCCTTTCTCAAAGCGCCGGTCATCGTAGCGCCGGACAAGGGGGCCTTGGAGCGGGCGGATTTCATTGCGAAACAGTGGGCTACGGATATGGCCGTCATGGAGAAAAAGCGTCTGGGACCTGGAAAAAGCGATGTTTTAAGGTTACAGGGAAATGTGCGAGACAGAGATGTGGTCATCGTCGATGATATCATCGACTCGGGAAATACGATCATGCAGGCCGCGCGCGTACTGCGCGAAAACGGGGCTCTGGCCGTATTCGTCGGCGCAACCCATGGCGTTTTCTCGGGCAATGCCCTGGATGTGCTCCGAGAATCGGAGATCAAAAAAATTGTTGTCACCGATACATTGCCGGTTCATGGAAAATCGAATGGAATCGTCGAGGTTTTTCCGATCGAAAGCGAATTGGAGCGGATCAGTCGGCGGCGGATAGCGAAGATTTAAACGCGCCAAGATCCTCTGCCGGTCGCTTGTGAACAGAAGACCACAGCAGGTTTGCAACAGAGATGTCAGAAAGACCGGCCCAGCGTGCACAGCAGGGTCTCGACCCCTGGATTTCGTGTCGCCGTGCCGGCGTTTGACTTATGCCCGAGCGACAAGCCCAGTCGCCAGTCCGGCGCGATCCGATAGGACGTCCCGATCTGACTGCGAAACATCGGCGCTGACGTTCCGAGGTCATTACCGACGCCTTTTGAATACACCCCCGGCATGATGCTTCCCTCAAGACGCCAGGAATCGGACAGGAGTACATAAAACACCGGGCCGGCGCCGCCCCAAAAGTCCCCGTCTCCGTCGGTTTCCGCTGCAAAGCCGAATCCGAACCACGCCCGCCGCGATGTCCATACGGCATCGCCGCGCACTTCCAAGCCGAAGGCCAGGGTGCGCCCCCGGTTTGCCCGATCACACACGTCGTCGATGCCGACTCCCAAAAGGAACTCGCCCGCCGACGCGAACGAGACAAGCATTGCGGTAGAAACGATCCATGCGGCTGCGATGGCCGCTTTCAATGGTTTTTTTGAATGCATACGCATTTCCGCCCAGTCTCCGATTATTTGTTTTGTGAGACCCACATAGGAAAATCCCTTCAGCAAGCTCAGCAAATCTCGTACCAACCTGACAATTGACAACTATTGTTTCACCCGCCGGGTACATACAAGGGGCACATGAAAGAATCTCAAGATTGTCGAATTGTCAGCCGATGATACAAATAAGGCATTGATGTGGCTGTTTGAAAATGGTTCGGATTGACAAAGGGCTGCACGGTTACGAAATGGAGAATTCCGGCAGGGAGGTGTGGTAATGTCGTTGGATGCTTTTGAACAGGAAGAGCAAGACCGAATACAGTACGAGTTGCAGCTTGCCGGCCAAGGCGGAAAAAAAGCAAAAGTATGGCCTTCTTCAGACCCGAGCCAACGGGATCGACCGAAAAAATCAAAAGCCGCACAAGTGGTATCCAGTGCTGATTACCGGTTGACGCTCCAAGATGTACGCTCCAGGAGCTAGAAAAAAAACAATCACGTTTTTCTTCAAAAACATCCGTTCGGATTTCATCATACCCGATCCCGGACGCGGACTATCCGTTTTCCGGTTTTCCGTGCCTACCGAAATAAGGCCCTTTGCCTTGCCCTCGATATATGTTTGTGTTCAACGCCGTTTCGGATTATATCCTGTTTCGATCCCGTTGGGCCTAAGAACAGGCCGGATGTACCGTGTGATGTCCAACGCTTCGAAAAAACGGGCACTAACCGGTTTAATTTCTTGACTAAACGATACCCTCTGCGCTAGGGTAATTACAGAGCAGGGGGAAAAAACATTGGGAGCGAACAAGTATGGCGCTAACAAAACATCACATTGTTGACACGGTGTATTCCAAGCTCGGTCTTCCCAAGAACAAAGCGGTTGATGTGGTTGAGTCTCTTCTGGAGATTATCAAGAAGAATCTGGAGAACGGCGAAGATGTCTTGATAAGTGGGTTCGGAAAGTTCTGTGTCAAAGAAAAGAGACAGAGACGGGGCCGAAACCCTCAAACTTCCCAAGAGATGATGCTTCGGGGCCGACGGGTTGTGACGTTCAGGTGTTCCGGAGTTCTTCGAGACAAGATTAACCGTGGGATGTAGTGGGCCGGCAGAGCGAATTCTGTGTCGATCTTCCAAAAGTGTAGCCAAAACAGCGGAAACCCTTCAATATCGTGCTTGAAGTTTCCACCGTCAACGAAGGATTTTGGGTGAAAAACATCGTCGAGTCGCCATCCCTATGTCCTTATCTCGAGTCCGGCGAGGCAAGGTTTTACTTGGCTTTTTCTCCTGTTTTTCGGGACAATGTGATCGAGGGTAAAGCCCCTTTCCCTTTTATCAGTATGGATTCTTCAGGCCCCTTGTCCCGCATTGTCATGGCCGATATACTCAGCGATGCCGGCGCCAAAATAAGCAGTGTTTTCGTGTTGCTCCAACAGGATGTTTACAGAATTCCAAAAGACCCGATGCGCCCTTTTAGTAATAAGGACGTCGAGACCTGTTGGCAAAAAACGTTTTCCCTTTGCTCGGGCCGGAATTCGGATGACTCTCCGATGGTGTTGTCCGTGCAAACCGGCAAAGGCGGGCAACTGACGCCTTTTGAGTCACTGTTTTATTGCAAAAAAACAAAGGTTTTTTTTCCTCCTCCATGCCCCGCTTGCGGCAACACCCTTCATCAATGCTATGATGACGATTTGTTAATTGACCACGGACTTCAGCCTTATTCGACCTCGCTCAAACGCTATCTTTTTTGTCCAACGTGTTTTGATCCGGCGGGGCAGTCGGATTTTTACGTATATGAGTTGGACGGTTCCGATTCCCCCAAACTAAAAGACCGATGGGATCTGATTGGGGAATTTGGACGACTGTTGGATGGAAACGTACAGGCCCATCGTTTTCCCTGTCTGCGGTGTTCGGAAAACAAGGCTTGTTACGGTACGGATGGTCAAGCGGCGGCAAGGATGACGCCTTTTTGCTTCTATCCTTTTTTCATGTTGATTTATCCCGCCATGTCTATACAGGCCCAAGATTTTCTTGCGCTCCTGTCAGGGAGAAAAGCGGAGGCGCTCAGGAAGCAACTTGAGGCAACGGAACAAATTGGACGAGCGCGTTGCGTGGAAAAAATTGAGAAAAAGAATGAAATCGGCACAGGGTTTCTTTTTCATGGGGACAAGAGACACTTTTTGGAAGTATTGTATCTCAAGCTCTGCTTTGTGGATATGCTGTTTCGGACGCTGGATTTGAGACAGGATTCATTGAGTTTTCATGATATGGCGCCATCCCTGGAAGGCGTTTGGGTCAAGGTCAACAACCAGGGGGCTCTTCTGCCTTTCCTCTGGGCCTTCCACGCCGGGACTATCGGGCCGCGGGGAAGCACCGAAGGCCGTGGCATGCCGGCAATTTCTTTGAGTCAAGCCTTGTATTCCATGGGCATGTTTTGGCTGTATGCTCTTCTTGTGAACAAGGTGCAAGGGGTTGCTGCGGTTTTCGACGCGATGAACACGGTCATAGAAAAGGCGGTCGATTTAGATGAAGCCGGCCAAAAAGAACTTCTGAAAAATGGGTTTGCACATACGACTTCTCCTGAAAATATCTTTTGGGATCCCCTGAAGTACCCACAAAAGATTCTTGAGCCCGAGTGGCTGACGCTTTGGAATAAGGCTATTGAATTGGGGTGGTCTTTGTTGATGGCCGGTATCAAAGGACATTCGGGTTTTTCCAAGGAAATGTTTTGCCAAGATTGCGAAACATTGAGAGAGCAGATAAAAAAACATCTGTTTGCCCGGCAGCCGTCACCGGCTGCGGTTGAAGCCGGCGGGGTTGACACAACACCGGATATTGAGGCACAAAAACAGTTTTCAGCCGACAAAACTATTTCCAATATGCTTGGCAACATTGTTGATACATGGCGGGAAGAATTGGAAACAGCCCATGGCAAAGACAGCGGGGCCGGAACAAAAGAAATAGATGGCGACCTGGAAGAAACGGTTATGCTGGCGCCCGGGCAAACAGAGGCCGGGGAGCAAGCGGCCGTAGCGGGTGAAGACGAAGACGAGACCTATGAAACCGTGATTCTTTCGTCGGGCGATTTCGTCGAGGGCCCAGCCGCCCATGTCCCCACGGAACAAACGGATTTGGAAGAGACTGTAATCATTTCAACTTCAACCGGCCCCGCAGAAACCATCGAACCGGAAAAGACGGCGCCGCAGGAATCTTCCTCGGGTGCAACGCCCGAGGAAGAAATGCTTGACACGGTGGTTATCTCTCCTTCCCAGGCAAGGGATGCGGCGTCTCGTTTTGGGAAACCCGAAGCAGGGCCGCCGGAGGCCGTAACTCAGGAAGACGAGGCGCCCGAGACCGTGATTATTTCCCCGGTCCAAGGCAGGGTCGGCGCCTCCGGATCTGACGCGGATAAGCGCGGGGCCGGGTTCGGCTCTGATGAGAGATCTGAAGATGTCGGCTCTGAAGGAGCTACGGCAAGAGCGCAAGACGAAGATTTCACCGAAACGGTTGTTATCAACACCAAAAAACCCGTGGACGAAAAATAGCCATGGCGACACACAGCGGATCGTTGGTCGACGATATCAGGCGAATTTACCAAGCCGAGGGCGCCGGCGCACAGGGCGCCGTGGAGACGTTTCTATTAAAAACATGGGATGATCTTTCACCCGATGCCCGACTGGCGGCATTGGAAAAGCTGAAGGAGCGGTTTGACGGCAGCGTCCGGCAAATGCCCGGCAACGGCGTGGCAATAGATGACGAGGTCCTTTCCAGGGTTTTTTCTCTTTTACTGGGAAGGAAAGTTTCCCGGGCCGATCTTTCTTCAACGGAGCTGCTGGAGAGGCTGGCTGTTTCACTGAACACTATTTTCGATAACCTGAATCAATTGGTGGGCGTCATCAATACGACGCTTACCGGCCGGGGTGTCGGAGAGGAAACCATCCGGCAAGTCATAGGCGGGCAGATGGAAGGGCAAGGCCAAACCGAGTCTCTTGAAAGTTATCTGGGGCAGATTAAAGAGGCGTTCCTGGTTGCCCGAGAGGCTTTCACAAAAGCCGCTCATGGCAAGGTCCATCAGATTTTGGAGGAACTCAACCCGGAGGCAATTTCGCAGACCCGAGGTGGGGGGTTGAAGTTTGGACCGCTTCGCAAAGCCGAATTTTTTGATATTTACAAGGAACGATTTGATAAGATCCAAAAATGGTTTGAAACGGGACGGTTCATGGAGGAATTCTTAAGGGAATTCGAAAAATGCGCCCGGATACTGTCCCATCAGTGACTCCAAGCATAAGTCATGGGTCCTGCCGATGAAAAACAGGTGCGAAACAATGCCGATGAGAAACGATGGCTCGGTAATCATTTCTAAAAGCCGGGATTTTTTTAATGCGTGCCGCCGACAAAGCGTGGGCTCTTGGACGGGCCTTTTTGATGCCCCCCCGCCCTGCTGTGTTGGTAGTTGCCGATGAGGAGGTGACGACGTGAAAAAGTATGGATGGTTATGTGTGTCGTTGGTGTTTTTGAGTGTTTTGTGGTCTTGCGCCTCTCAGCCGGTTGCCCCGCCTTCGGAGTGGCGATATGAGCAAGGGGCCATTCATCTTAATTTGCAAGCGGATTTTCAATTGAATCTGTACGAAGGACAACCCCATACGTTGCTGGTTTGTGTGTATCAGCTCCGAGATCCAAATGCATTCAATCAGCTTACGGAAGACGAAGACGGCCTGTACAAGCTCCTGGAGTGCAGTCGGTTCGACTCCAGTGTGGTGAATTCAAAAAGGCTGTTTATTCAACCGGGTCAAACCCTGACCGATACCTTGGACAGAGCGGAAGGAGCAAGGTATGTTGCGGTGGTTGCCGGGTATTATCTGGTGCGCAAAGAGAGTTTGGTTCGACTCTATAAAATTCCCTGGTTTGTTGAGAAAAAGGGGTTCCTTCGCCGCAGCAAGGTGTCTAAGCCTGGGCCGCTGAAGATCGATCTCGTGCTGGGTTCTGAACAGATACAAGATTCCGGGAGGCAGTAGAACGATGGAGAAACCCCTTTTTTGGCACCAAGGCCTATTTCTTCAGCCTCAGCATTTTCAGCTGGGGGATATCTATCACCAGTCGTTGCTCATTCCGTATCAAAAATACCTTCAGCCTCATTTTTGGGGGGTGGGTGATTTAAAGATTGAAGAAAGCGCTTTAGGGACGGGCTCCTTCAGCATTTCCAAGGGTCATTTCCTGTTTCCCGACATGACCTACGTGGAGTTTCCGGGAAATGCCGTTCTGGAGAGCCGTACATTTGACGAGGCCTGGGTGGAAGGGGGCAAACCTTTTACGGTTCTTGTCGGGCTCCGGAAGTGGAACGGCGCCAGGGAAAATGTGACGGTTCTTTCCAAGTTGGAAAACTTGGCGGAAGTAACCACACGTTTTGTCACGACAACAGACACAGAAGAGGCGCCTGATTTGCATCAGGGGGGACCGGCCGCTCACGTCAAGCGACTCCACCACGCCCCGAGAATTTTCTGGGGAACCGAAAGAGACCAACTGGGAGACTATGTTGTTGTCCCTGTGGCACAACTGGAAAGGGTCGGAGACGAAATCCGGGTTTCCGAGGATTTCGCACCGCCATGTCTTTCCATTTCCAGTTCGCCACCGCTTGTCAAGTTGGTTCGGGAATTGCGGGACCAGATAGCGGCCAGGAGCCACCATCTCGAATCGTATAAACGGCAAAGGGGGATTCACACTGCAGAGTTTGGATCGCGAGACATGGTGTTTCTGCTGGCCCTGAGGTCGTTGAACCGGTATATCCCACCGCTTTTTCATATTACGGAAACCCAATGTGTGGATCCGTGGACGGTTTACGGGCTTTTGAGGCAGTTGATCGGCGAACTTTCGTCGTTTTCCGAGAGACTCAATGTGATTGGCGAGTTTGAAGACGGTACCCGACTATTGCCGAAATATGATCATGCCAACTTGTGGGACTGTTTTTCAGCGGCGTTGGGTTTGGTCACGCAGCTTCTCGACGACATTACGGCGGGTCCCGAATATGTGATGCAACTCTTGTTTGACGGAACCTATTATGCCGCAGAGCTGTCTCCTCAGATTTTTGAGGGAAGGAACCGTTTTTATCTGATTTTTGAAACGGAAGAAGACCCCAGGTCCGTGCTTCAGGCAATCGAAACCATCGCGAAACTGGGTTCCCGAGAATCGTTGCCCATTTTAATCGCCCGTGCCCTTCCCGGGATCAAGTTGGAGCATCTGGCCGTGCCGCCCCAGGAACTGCCGCGAAGGGCGCGCGGGGTTTATTTTCAGGTTGACCATCACAGCGACCAGTGGGCACAGGTTCAAAAGGCAAATAATGTGGCTTTGTATTGGGACGCCGCGCCGGAAGATTTAAAAATAGAACTGATGGTGGTAGGGAGATCGTAGCTATGCGCCTGACGGATTGTTTTATGGAACTGGTTGCGTATGTGGCCTATTTTCTCAAGACGGCCGCATCCAAACAGCCCCCCTTTGATCAAGTCAAAGCGGACATTCGACGCCTCATGACCGAAAGCGAAAATCGGTTTAGCGAAGGGGCGTTTTCCCAGGACGATTTTGACCTGGCCCGCTTTGCCATATGTGCCTGGGTCGATGAGGCTATACTGAATTCCGCTTGGAATGAAAAAGGCAGATGGCAGACGGAGCCATTGCAAAGACTATATTATCAAACGACGGATGCCGGAGAGATCTTTTTCGACCGATTGAACAGTCTCGGCCCCCATCAAAGAGACGTGAGGGAAGTGTATTTCTTGTGTCTTGCCATGGGATTCATTGGCCGGTATTGTCATGAAGGGGATGAATATCTATTGGAACAATTGAAGACATCCAATCTGAAGGTTCTCACAGGAAGCTCAGTGGGAGTTCCGTCACTGGATCGTATAGAACTCTTTACCGAAGCTTATCCCGCCGATTCGGTTGAGACCGGTTCCAAAAAAGGAAAGTTTCGCTTTTCGGGTTTTACCCTTTTTTGTATCGGGGCGCCTGTGGGGTTATTTTTTATTCTCTTTTTGATATACCGATTCATCCTGAGTAACGTCGGCGAAACGATCTTGAAAGCATAGGCGGATATACTCTCCAATGCAATCAAGCAAACCCTTGGAGCAAATTCATTCGGTTTACAAGCGGTGTCCTATATGAAGCAAATTTTTCTGAAAGCACTGAAGATCTTCTTGGTTATTGCCGTAATTCTCCTGGTTCTTGCCTTGGTTTTCGGTGCCGTGTTGAGTCTTAATTGGCCCTGGTGGGTCGGCCTTTTTGTTTTGATTGGGCTCCTGGGAATTGTCATAGGCGTCCTGTTTTTGAAAAAGCTCTGGCTCCGCAGGCGGGAGCAGCAGTTTGTTCAAGAAATCATCGCACAGGATAACGCTTCGATCCAGAAGATGGACGGCAGGCAAAAAGAGCGTTCCAAAGACCTTCAGCAACGGTGGCAAGAAGCCATTGATGCGCTGCGGAAATCCCACCTCAGAAAACAGGGGAATCCCCTTTATGTATTGCCCTGGTACCTGGTCATCGGGGAGAGCGGCTCCGGAAAGACTACGGCCATCAAGGGCGCCCAGCTTTCCTCGCCTTTTGCCGAGGTAAGCCGGATGACGGGTATCTCGGGAACGAGAAACTGCGATTGGTGGTTTTTCGAGCAGGCCATCATCATCGACACGGCCGGCCGGTATGCGATTCCGGTGGATGAGGGGGCCGACAAGGAGGAGTGGCAGAAATTTCTTACGCAACTGGCCAGGTACAGAAAAAAAGAGCCGCTTAACGGTCTTGTGGTGACTGTTGCAGCCGATAAACTTCTGTCCGCCGGACCGGAGGTCTTAGAAGACGACGGTCGCAAGATCCGGCAGCGTGTCGATGAATTGATGCGGGTGCTCGGGACCAAGTTTCCTGTTTACGTGATGGTCACAAAAGGGGACTTGGTGCAGGGCATGAGTCAGTTTTGCGACCGTTTTCAGGACAAGACATTGCAACAAGCCATGGGGCTGGTGAACCACAATATGTCAAAAGACGCCATTGCTGTTCTGAGGCGGGCGATTGGAGTGATTGCAGATCGTTTGAGGGATTTAAGACTCATTCTTTTTCACAAATCGGATGCCAGGGCCCAAGGCGTTGATCCGGCTCTCCTTTTGTTTCCGGAGGAATTTGAGAAACTGGAACCGGGGTTGCAGGCCTTTTTCAAGGGCGCTTTTCAGGAGAACCCATACCAGGAGACACCTCTTTTAAGAGGGGTGTTTTTCAGCAGCGGTCGGCAGGAAGGAACTCCCTATTCCCATTTCTTGAGTGCGCTGGGTCTCATACAGGAAAAAGAAGTTTTGCCCGGAACAAACAAAGGATTGTTCCTTCATGATTTCTTCGGCCGTATTCTGCCCGGAGACCGGGGGCTTTTCGCGCCTACCCAACGGGCCATAGAGTGGAACAGGCTGACGAAAAACCTGGGGTTGACGTCGTGGGTTGCTCTGGGCCTTGCCGTTTGCGGAATCCTTAGTTTCTCTTTCGTCAAAAACCTTGCAACCCTCAGAAGCGTTTCCCATGAATTTGCCAAGCCGCCGGTATTGCAGGGCGAGGTCCTTTCGGACGTGGTCATCATGGACCACTTCAGGCAGGCGATCGTGAACGTGGAGAATCAGAATAACAACTGGTGGATTCCCAGGCTCGGATTGAACGAAAGCAAGGCTGTAGAGATCGGCCTCAAGGAAAAATATTGCGAGCAATTCAGGGGCGGTTTTCTGGTTCCCTTTGACAAGGCGATGGCCGATACGATGTCCCGGTTCTCTGATGCCACGCCGGGTCATGTCTTGGGACAGCACGTGGCGCACCTGGCCAGGCGTATTAATCTCTTGAAGGCGAGATTGCAAGGACAAGCCATGGAATCGCTCTACACCATGCCTCAACCATCTTATGCCCCTATCACTTCCATGGCGGATCAGAAGGTGATTCCGGAAATAAAGAAGAAGTTTTCCGAGCTCTATTTGAAACACCTGGAGTGGCAGGCGGACCAACCCGGTCTTAACCGGGAAATGAATGCGTTGCAGACCTGGCTGAAACATGTGTTGACCTTAAAGGGCACGGATCTGCGCTGGGTGGTTGATTGGATCAACAACGAAGAGGGGATGGCATCGGTGACGCTGGAAGGTTTCTGGGGCGGCGGCTCCGATGCGACCGAGGAGGTGTCGGTGCCGCCTGCTTTTACCGTGAAGGGCAAGGCGCAAATTGATGGCATTGTGGCTGAAATAGAATCAGCCCTTGTTGATCCGCTGGTTGTCGCCGGCAAGAAGCTCGAGTTCTTAGGTTGGTACCGAAAAGTGTATCTGGACCAATGGCATACGTTCGGTGAAGGGTTCTCCAATGGCATTGACCGGCTTGATGGGCGAGAAGAACGCCGCCAGGTCGCCGGAAAAATTGGAACTGATGAAGGCCCTTACTTTGCGTTGATGGAAAGGATGGCTGATGAGTTGGATCCAGTGGCAGAGGGAGAGGACGTCCCCACCTGGGTTGCCCTGGTCTACAAGTTCCGAGCGACAAAAATGGCGGCGATCCAGGATGCGGCGTTGAAAGAAAAAGGGAGCCTTGTCAAGGCAACCAGAAAGGGGCAAGCTCTCATTGCCAGGTTGGAACAGAAGCTGAGCAAGGGTGGCGCCGAAAAGGTCCTCGAGTCTCAACTGAAGGCGGTGCGGGGCGTTGGCGATTATGTGTCCGCCCTCGGGCAAATCAGACCGGCCGCCGTTTCCAGGTCGAAGGCTTTCGATATCGCAGCCCAGGCATTCCAGGACGATCCCGCCACGAGCAAATCGCCCATCTATGCGGCGCAAGACGGGCTGGAGACCCTGACGACGCACTTGGCCGGCGGGGAAGCGGGACAAAAGATGTTCTGGGCCCTGGTCGGGGGACCGCTTGATTATCTGTGGCTTTATGTGCGCATGGAAGCCGCGTGTCATCTTCAGGACCTTTGGGAAAAAGAGGTGTTGGTGGAACTTCAAGGTCTGGGTGACCAGAAAGCGGCTACGAGCCTACTTTTGGGAGACGACGGTTACGCCACAAAATTCGCGAAAGGTCCGGCAGCCCCATTTTTGGGGCGAAGCCTGAAGAAAGGGTACTACGCAAAACAATGCCTGGGAAAGGGTATCCCTTTTCAAGAGTCTTTTTTGAGTTTTCTGACCAAAGGGGCCAAGGCTGCCAAGCCCATCCAGGGAAAATACTCGGTATCCATACAGGGACTGCCCACGGACACGAACAAAGGCGCCCAGTTGAAAGCACACGCCACGCGCCTTGAGATGCATTGTGCAAAGGAAACCCAAACCTTGGTCAATCTGAATTATCCCGTCAGCAAAACCTTTGACTGGTCGGCTCAGGACTGTGGAGACGTTATATTTAAGATTGAAGTGGGCAAGCTTGTTCTGACAAAAAAGTATACCGGTTACCAGGGGTTCCCTGAATTTCTAAAAGACTTTAGGAATGGGCTGCATACTTTTTATCCCGGTAATTTTCCGAGAGAAGAGGCCGCCCTGAAACGCTTGGGAATTGAGTCGATCACAGTCAAGTACCGCTTCAAAGGGCATGAACCGGTTCTCAAACTCCTCGGAACGGCGCCCGGCAGGGCGCCAAGGAGCATTGTCACGTGCTGGGATCAATAAGGTCTTCAGGAAAATCTTCCGGGTCCTGGCAGTGGGCTGCCGGCGGGAAACATCCCGTAGTAAAAGACTATTTTGAGGTCGGCTCAGGAGTGCCCGTGCTGAAGGCCTTTTTGGGTTGGATGGAAAAAGGCTACGGCGCGGCAAGTTCCAAGGGGCCGCCCGCCATGGGTTTTTGTTCTTGGCGCTTTTGGGCCAGGGGATCCGGACGTCAATCTTTAGTGTGCGGCCTTTGTAAGGACAGCAGCGACGGGCTGGGAAGACGATTCCCTCTGCTGATTTCCGGGACGGGCCTGCTTGGGGATTGGCAAAATGCCTGGGAACTATTGCCGCTTGCCTGCGAAAAAGTGTGGAGTCAAATGGAAAACCTTTCTGCGACACGGTTTTCCGGTTTTGATCAGTTCGAAACCCGTGTGGGTCAACTCAGCGCGCCGTCGGGCGATTGGTCTGTGTTGAACGAGCACATGGCAATGGCGGCGTCTCAGTGTTCATCACTGCCCGACAATGATACTGTAAGCCGGTGTCAACGATCTTTTGATGATGCGCGGCAGCCCTTGGCGGATGCGCAGGTGGTGTTCTGTGCACTTGACGCGTGGTCATTGGAAGATATATCCGTGGTATCATCGCGACTGCATAACCTGTTGAAGCAACATAACCCCGATGCGCCGAATGCCGTATTCATCGGCGGCAATATAGAAAGAACTTTTCTTGCCGTATTCAGAAGGGCGCTGGCGCCCCTGGACTTCGTACGGCTCTGGGCGCAAGAACCGGGTGTCGAAAAAAACGGCAATGAACCTTTTTACTCTGCTGAAGTTACCGGTTAGAAAATGAAAAGACCAGTCAGAACTGTCCGAAATTCGGACGTCCGGGCCATGGTTTGGTTTGAAAGATTTTCTCGGCATCAGGAAAAAACAAATATAACTATTCATAATAACGGCATAAGCGTTTATTTAGGCAAAATTGGTATCGTTTTTGCTGTACTATGAGCCCGCAACGACGTTCCCTTTTGTGCGCGGCCGGTTTATTGGAAAATGACACCCATGGATCTATTGTCACTCGGTAAAGAACCCGTCAGCGAAACCCATCCTGCCGGCTCGGACGTGCGGTACGAGCCGGAATTTGAAGAACTTCAGGCTGAGATCGATAAGCTGTCCAACCCTTCATCTTCCGGCAGCATGGACTGGGAAAGGGTTCATACGCTCTGTGTAAACATCCTTTCCGACAAATCCAAAGATCTGTTGGTTGCCAGCTATCTTGCGGTGGCTCAGATCCACATCCATCAAATGGAAGGATTCGGCGTGGGTTTGGCCGTATATCGCGACTTGTTGGAAAAATTTTGGGATGATTTGTTTCCATCTAAGAAGAGGATGAGAGGGCGTATAGGCGCTATTGAATGGTGGTTGGAAAAGGTTGAATCGGCAGTGGAGGGAGTCAAAGCGGCGCCGCTGCCGGCCGAACGGATTGAAGAATTCCGGGAACATATCCGAATAATCGACGGCGTTTTGCGAGAAAAGTTGGACGAAGCGCCTCTGCTCAGACCCTTGGAACGGATCGTCGAAAAAATCCCCATTATTGCCGAGAAAAAACCGGAACCGGCATCAAAAACAGAATCGACGCCCGGAGAAAGGACGCCCGCGGCCGAGACGGCTCCGGAACGTGCAACCGAGGTCAAGCGGCAAGAGGCCCCGGCGCCCTCGGCGCCCTCGGAGATTGATTCAGCGGCATCCGCTCAAAAGGCGTTGGACGATGCCGTCAATGGTATTCGGAGGGTGTGCCGTTATCTACAAAAGGAAGACCTTTCCAATGTATCGGCTTACCGGTGGATGCGAATTGCTGCTTGGGCGGCACTTACGGATCCACCGCCGGCGACAAATGGAAAGACGATTATTCCTCCTCCGGATCCTATGGTTCGAACCATACTGCTTGACCTGCGGGTCAATAAGAATTGGCAGGGGCTTGTCGAGTCGGCTGAAGACAGAGTGGCGGAGTACATTCTCTGGCTTGATTTGCATCGATTTGTGGCCGAAGGGCTTTCCAATCTTGGTTCGTCGTATCAGGACTGCCACGACGTGGTATGCGAAGAGACGGCGCTTTTCGTTCGTCGCTTCGGGGGCGTGGAGAATTTGTCGTTTGCCGACGGAACGCCTTTTGCCGACGCGGAGACCCTTCGGTGGCTACAGGGCATTGCCTTTGGCGACGCGGGAGCGAGCTCGGACATGCCGTCCGTTGCGGGCGCAAGCGACGCCGGTCATATGACCGAGGTTGTAGAGAAGGCCCAAGCGCTGGTGAAAAAGAAAAAGCTGGGCGAGGCCGTGTCAATGCTCGACCGGGAACTTCGCAGGTGTTTTTCCAAAAAAGGGCAACTGTTGTGGCGTCTGGCTTTGGCTCAGTTGCTGTTAAGTGCGAAACGACCGAAATTCGCGTTGCCCCATCTGGAAGTGGTTCTTCAGGATGTGGATGCCTTTCGTTTGGAGGAGTGGGATCCGGATCTGGCGTTCAAGGGTCTGAAAACGGTTTGGCTTGGGCTTGATGCCCATGGAGACGAAGCATCCAAGGAACAAGCGGCATCCGTATTAAAGCGGCTCGCGAGGCTTTCTCCGACCGAAGCCATTGGGTTGGAAAGGGGGTAAACAGTACCGAAAAGGTTCTGAAGACATATGGTTCGATGTGAAAATCATCTTCAACAAAGGAGGAAATCATGGCTAAAGAGGGAACGGTTGCCCCGAGGGAACGGGTGAACATTGTGTATCGACCGGCGACGGGAGACGCCAAAGAAGAGGTGGAACTTCCCCTCAAGGTGCTGGTCATGGGAGATTTTACCGGCAAACCGGACGACCGGCCGCTGGAAGACAGGGAACCCATTAACATTGATAAAGACAACTTCGACGAGGTCCTGAAGGCCCAGGGGGTCAACTTGAACCTTACCGTGTCCAACAAGCTTTCCGGGGAACCTGATGACGAAATGAGCGTATCGCTCAAATTTGAATCTATGAAAGATTTCGGACCCGAGGCCGTGGCCAGGAATACGCCCGAGTTAAACCGGCTTCTGGAGCTTAGAGAGGCGCTCGGCGCCTTGAAAGGACCTTTGAGCAATTTGCCGGATTTCAGGAAGAAGATTCAGGAACTTGTGAAAGATGATGCCGCACGGGAAAAATTATTGAAAGAATTGGGGGCGGAAGATAAATAGCCGCAAAGGGGAGGTGATAGCATGGCAGAAGAACAACAACAGGAAGTTGCCGCGCAGGAAGAGACCGTAGAGGAAACGTCTTTGTTGGAATCGATTGTCCAGGCAACGAAACTGAAACCGAAAGACGAAGCGTATGGGATGGCCAAACGAGGGGTGGAGGCCCTGATCTCGCAACTTCTTGAACCGGGACGGGTCGTACCCAAGATTTCCAAGGCGGTCGTGGACGACATGATTGCCGAAATCGATAAAAAGCTCAGCCTCCAGCTGGATGCGGTCCTACACCATCCGGAGGTTCAAAAGCTCGAATCTGCCTGGCGTTCTCTGAGATTTCTAGTGGACAGGACGGATTTTAGAGAAAATACCAAGCTGGAAATCCTCAATGTCAGCAAGGAAGACCTTCTGGAAGACTTTGAAGATTCTCCCGAGGTCGTCAAGTCCGGTCTGTATAAAACGGTGTATACGGCCGAATACGGACAGTTCGGGGGGCAGCCTTATGGGGCTATGATCGGAAACTACGAGTTCGGACCGGGGCCTCAGGACATGAAACTTCTACAATACGCGGGCAGCGTGGCCGCTATGGCGCATGCCCCCTTTGTGGCCGCGGTCGGGCCGGCCATGTTCGGTCTTGATGACTTCAACGGTTTGCCGAACCTGAAGGACCTCAAGTCGTTGTTTGAAGGCCCTCAGTACACCAAATGGCAATCGTTCAGAGAGAGCGAAGACGCCCGATACGTGGGGTTGACCGTGCCGAGGTTCCTGTTGCGGCTTCCTTACGGGCCGGACACGGCTCCGGTTAAGGCTTTCAACTACCAGGAGGACGTTTCCGCCAGTCATGACGATTACTGCTGGGGAAATGCCGCTTTTACGTTTGCTTCCCGTCTTACGGATTCCTTTGCCAAATGGAGATGGTGCGCCAACATCATCGGCCCCAAAGGCGGCGGGGCGGTGGAAGATCTTCCGCTTCATCAGTTTGAGGCCATGGGCGCCGTGCAAACAAAGATACCGACCGAGGTTCTGGTGTCGGAAAGACGGGAATTTGAACTGGCTGAAGAGGGGTTTATCGGCCTGACCATGCGCAAGGGAAGCGACAATGCGGCTTTCTTTTCCGCCAACTCGGTCCAAAAACCCAAGTTTTTCGGCATCAGCAAAGAAGGAAAGGAGGCGGAACTCAACTACAAGCTGGGGCTGCAGTTGCCTTACATGATGGTGATCAATCGGTTGGCCCATTATCTTAAGGTGATCCAACGGGAAAACATCGGCACCTGGAAAGAACGCGCGGACCTGGAAAGGGAGTTGAATGCGTGGATCGGTCAGTATGTCACGGAAATGGACAACCCGCCGCCCGGAGCCAGGAGCCGCAGGCCGTTGCGCCAGGCCCAGGTCACGGTGGAAGATGTGGAAGGCGAGCCCGGCTGGTATCGGGTCGGAATGAAAGTAAGGCCCCACTTTAAATACATGGGCGCTTTTTTTACCCTTTCCCTGGTTGGGAAACTGGACAAAGAATAGGAAGAGAAAGGAGAAGGACCATGGCGTTAAATGCATACCTGAAACTGAAGGGCGAGACACAAGGGGAAATCAGGGGTTCGGTGACGCAAGCGGGACGGGAAGACTCCATCATGGTGATTGCCACAAACCACGAGGTCGTTTCCCCTCGCGACGCCGCCTCCGGTTTGCCTACCGGCAAGCGGCAGCACAAACCGTTTACAATTACCAAAGAGGTCGATCAATCGACGCCGTTGCTCTACAATGTTCTTGTCAATAACGAAAATATTACGGAATGGAAACTGGAATACTGGCAACCCTCGGCATCCGGAAGGGAAGTGCAGCACTACCACGTCGAGTTGGTAAACGCTTCCATCTCAGCCATCCAGCAGGAGATGCTCAACAACAAGTATCCGGAGAACATGCAGCACAAGGAACGCGAACACGTGTCTTTTTGCTACCAGAAGATTATTTGGACTTGGACTGACGGCGGCATTACGGCGGAGGACGATTGGGAAGCACCGCAGGCTTAAGCGGGCGGGGAGCGAGGCTGCAAGGCCTCGCTCCTTTTGTCGGATGATGCATTGTGCGAGAAGAAAGATTGCTGGAGCGGCTGCAGAGCTGGAAAAAAGATCCCGGCAGAAGATCGCGAGAGGATCCGCGAAGGACGGTGGACTCTGTCTTAGCGCACCTCCAGCGCGTTCTGAACACGAGACAGGGCAACGTGCCGATCGCCGATGATTACGGGGTGCCCGACTTCACTTCTTTTTTGGAGCAATATCCAGATTCTCTTCGCAGTTTTGAACAGTCCGTCCGGGAAACGATTGAAAAATACGAACCGCGACTAAAGGCGGTTCGGGTGCGTTTTACTCCCGATGAGCACGATCCGCAGTTGATACGGTTTCAAATACTGGGAAAGTTGGCGAGCAGCGACCAAAGCGACCCGGTACACTTCGAAAGCACCGTGGGGCCGGACGGAAAGATTCGGATCAGACGTTGACATGGATGGACGGCGGAATTTTTTTTTGCAAGGTCATGAGTTGAAGCGCAAAGGCGTATGATCAACAAGTATTTTCAAGACGAACTGGCGCATTTAAGAGAACTGGGCGAAGAATTTTCCAGGGCCCATCCCGCTTTGGCCCCAATGCTGATCGGTTCTTCAACAGATCCCGATGTAGAGCGCCTGCTGGAAGGCGTGGCTTTTTTAACCGGGTTGTTGCGGGAAAAGCTGGACGATGATTTTCCTGAAATCATTCATGAACTCATCCGGTTGCTTTGGCCCCATTATCTCCGGCCGGTACCTTGCGCCACAATTATGGCCTTTAAACCAAAACCCACCGTGAAACAAACCATGCGAATTCCTGCAGGAGTGCAGGTTTCGTCATTGCCGGTTGAGGGGACATCTTGTGTCTTTCGAACCTGTTACGACGTGGAGTTGCACCCACTTCATATTTTGGATGCGAAATTCATAGAAACCGGGGGTCGTCCCCCCGCTGTGGAGATTTCTTTGGAGTTAAGAGGGCCGAATCTTTCCGATTGGCAACCCCAAGCGCTGCGGTTTTATCTCGCCGGGACTTACGGACTCGCCACGGAGATGTATCTGTTGCTGCGGCATTACCTGAAACGGATCGTGGTGATGCCCGAGGAGGGCGGCAGTACGTTTGTTTTATTGCCGGATGACTTGAAACCCGTCGGTTTTTCTGATGATGAAGAGTTGATCCCTTATCCGACCCATTCCTTCCCGGGGTACCGTATTTTGCAGGAGTTCTTCTGGTTGCCCGAAAAGTTTCTTTTTCTGGAGATTGCGGGCTGGGAACGTTGGGTGGAAAGAGGCAGCGGCACACGATTTGAGATCCGTTTTGAACTCGATCCTTTTCCATTTCCAGCTCCACGAATAAAACGGAACAGTTTCGTCCTGTCGGCGGTTCCCGCGATCAATGTTTTCCCGTTTGACGCGGACCCCATCCGGCTGGATCATCGGGCGACGGAATATGCCGTGCGACCTGCCGGCGCCAATGCCGACCATTACCAGGTGTACGGTGTGGAGGAGGTCAAGGGTTTCGTTCAGGGGACGGCGGAAGAGCGGACCTATTTGCCCTTCGAAATGTTTAGTTCGGACTTTCAAGCCACCCCTGTGTATCGCTTGAAAACCAGGAAGTCCCTAAGCGGAGAGACAATAGATAGTTTTATATCTGTGGCCTATCCGAAAGACGGGGGCGTGCCGGCCATTGAAACTCTTTCTATAGGGCTTTCGTGTACGAACGGAAGATTGCCGGAGAATCTTCAGGTTGGGGATATTTCAAGACCCACGACCAGCACACCGGAGTTCGTTGAGTTCGAGAACATTGTTCCGGTGACGAACAATGTCCTTCCCCCTCTCGGTTCCAATTTGTTGTGGCGGTTGTTGTCTCATCTGTCGTTGAATTACGTGTCGCTGGCCAAAGCGGACAATTTGCGGGCATTGTTGGAATTTTATATTTTTCAAGACAGCCGAGACAGGGGGATCCGACTTGCAAACCAAAAAAGAATCCTCGGCATTGAAGATCTCCAGGCGCAAGTGTCGAACAGGCTTGTTTCGGGCGTCATGCTGAGGGGACAGGAAATAACGATAAAGATGCGGCAGGACCATTTTGCCGGTCCGGGAGACCTATTTCTTTTTGGGTGTATCTTAGACTATTTTCTCGGGACGTACGCTTCCATCAACTCCTATACGAAGCTATATGTCGACGAGGCGATAAAGGGAGAGCGTTATCAATGGCCGCCGAGGGTCGGAGATCATCCTTTGATCTGAGGGTTGATCTGCTCAAGGAATCACGCTCATTTTCTTTTTTTCAGGTGTTGCGTCTTTTGCGTTTGTTCGCTCGCGCGGGCTCAAAGGGCTGCGATTCCGGGTTCACGGACTTTAACAACGTAAGGGTCCGGCCGTCGCTGTCCCTTGGCTTTCCTCCCGCCGATGTCGACGGCATTGTCGATGTCGACGAGGAGGGACATTCGTATCAAGTAACGGCAACCCCGTTGGGTCTTTATGGCTCTTCATCGCCTTTGCCGACGTTTTATACCGAAGACCTTCTTGAGGAAGCCTCTGAGGACGAAACTGTCAGCAGAGCCTTCATCGACATTATCAATCATCGGCTGTATGTCCTTTTGTTCCGATGTTGGAGCAAGTATCGTCAGTTCGTTCAGGTGGTCGAAGAAAAAAACCCGGCAATACTCCAACGCTTGTTCTCTTTGGTGGGGCTCGGGGAAGATTTACTCAGACAAGATATTCCGGACGCCTATGGTCTGATTCGATATGCCGGCTTATTGACGCAATTTCCTCGATCCGCGGTTGGTCTCAGGGCCCTGCTGCAAGCCGCCCTTGACGATATTGCCGTACAGGTGATCCCGTGTGTTTTGAGGGTGGCGAAAATTCCGCCGGATCAGCGCGTGATGCTGGGAGAATCCGGCGGACGATTAGGACAAGACAGCCATATAGGGATGGAAGTCGATGACCGGATGGGCAAATTCAAGCTGCGTATCGGTCCTTTGGATTGTTTGCAGTTTCAGTCGTTGCTGCCCGGCAGGGGGAAATGCGAAAAACTTTCCTTCCTGACGCGTTTTTATGTACAGGACCCTCTCGAGTATGAAATCGAACTGATTTTGGCCGAAAAGCAGGCTGGTTGTGCTTGTCTGGGTGCTCCGGAGTGGTCAAAGTTGGGGCTGGACACCTGGATTTTTTCGGGGGACGGCTTGGAGGAGGTTCACGTCGGATTTTCGCCGGATCAGACGCCCACAACAGGCGTCGGCGGAGGTTAGGGTTTGGAAACAGGGCTTCCGCCGTATTGCAACAAGGCTGGTCCCGGCGTGTAAAGACCGCTTTGCCATGCAAACAAGGCACACATTGCACTCGCTTTGCTTTTGTCCGCGGGCGATGGATGTAGGGCGGCGTCGGACAGGAGTCGTTACGCTGGATGGAATACATTATCATAAGGAGCCAGGAGATTCGCCATGATCAGAGTCGACATCAAATCGCTGTTGGGTCGTTTGAATTCTTACTGCACCCGGTGTTTGGAAAATGCAGCCGGGTACTGCGTTTCTCGGACCCATTATGAAGTAACCGTAGAGCATTTTCTGGCAAAAGTCTTAGAAGAACCCCAATCGGATCTTCCTTTGATATTCCGCCAGTTCGACATGGATCCGGGCCGTGTTCAAAAGGCGATAGAGGATACGGTCGAAGACTTTCGAACAGGCAATGCGGCCAAGCCGGTTTTTTCCCCTTTGCTTATGGAGCTTTTTCAGGAAGGTTGGTTGGTGGCCTCCGTCGACCTTGACGAAAACCGCCTCAGGTCCGGCGCCATCCTTTTGACCCTGCTGAAAAACCCTACGCAATTTGCTTCCGGAAGCTATGTGGACTTGTTGACCACGATCGGCAAGGATGCCCTTCAGTCCCGGTTCTGGGATATCGTCAAAGGATCAGTGGAAAAACCAACGGCCGCAGAAGGGCCGGTAAGAGAAGACGGCAGGCCCGCGGAGACCACGGCCATTGGGCGTTTCTGTGATGACTTTACGGCAAAAGCACGATCCGGAGAGATCGATCCGGTTTTCGGGCGGGATCGGGAGATCCGTCAGATGGTCGATATTCTGGCGCGACGCCGGAAGAACAACCCGATCTGCGTGGGTGAGGCCGGTGTGGGAAAGACCGCGGTTGTTGAAGGACTGGCTCTTAGAATCGTAGAAGGAGATGTCCCTGATTTGTTGCGCGACGTCTCTATCTTGGGGCTGGATATGGGGCTTCTGCAGGCGGGGGCGGGAATGAAGGGGGAGTTTGAAAACCGCTTGAAGTCGGTGATCAACGAGATCAAGGCCTCCCCGAAACCGATCATCCTGTTTATTGACGAGGCCCACACCCTGATCGGCGCCGGCGGACCGGCCGGCGGCGGCGATGCGGCAAATCTGCTGAAACCGGCCCTGGCCCGGGGTGAACTCAAAACAGTGGCGGCTACCACATGGTCGGAATACAAGAAGTACTTTGAAAAGGACCCGGCCCTGGCCCGGCGCTTTCAACTGGTGAAGCTGGATGAGCCATCGCAGCAAACGGCGGTGTTGATTCTGCGGGGGTTGAAGAAAAAATATGAAGATGCTCATGGCGTAGTCGTAAGAGATGATGCCGCGGAGGCCGCGGCGGAACTGTCGAGCCGGTATATTTCCGGCAGGCAGCTTCCGGACAAGGCGGTGGATCTTTTGGATACCAGCGCGGCGAGGGTCAAAGTCCTGCTTTCTGCCAAACCCGATGTCATTGAGGACAAGGAAAGAACGATGCAGGCCCTGGAACGAGAAAAGAGCGCACTGGAAAGGGATGATCTCCACGGTATTGACGTGGACCCGGAACGGCTCCAGACCATCGATGCGCAAGTAAAGACCTTGCAAGAAGAGCTGGCGGCCCTGAAAGACCGATGGCTGAAGGAACAGGAACTGGGGAAAACCCTTGTTGAAAAAAGACGGGAACTGTATGAACTTAAGAGCGGCGGCGGCCTGGATAAGAGCAAGGAGGAAGAGCTTAAGAACGAAATCGGAAAAGGCATCCATGCATTAAAGAGCCTTCAGGGCGAGAATCCCCTGGTTCGATTCGAAGTGGATCCGGACGTGGTTTCCAAAGTGGTTTCGGACTGGACCGGCATTCCTCTTGGAAAAGTCATGCGGGACCAGGCCCGAAGCGTGCTGGATCTGGAGGAAAATCTTCAGAAGCGGATTAAGGGGCAGGACGAGGCCCTTGGGGTGATCACCGAGGTGATCAAGGCCGGCAAGGCAGGATTGAAAGATCCCGCCCAGCCTTTGGGCGTGTTTTTGCTGGTCGGTCCCAGTGGGGTCGGAAAAACAGAAAGCGGGCTGGCGGTGGCGGACCTGCTTTTTGGGGGCGAGCGATTTATGGTCACCATCAACATGAGCGAGTTTCAGGAACGGCACACAGTGAGCCGACTGATCGGTTCGCCTCCGGGATATGTAGGCTATGGGGAGGGGGGTGTGCTTTCCGAAGGCGTTCGGCAGCGGCCTTATTCCCTGGTACTCTTGGACGAGGTGGAAAAAGCGCATCTAGAAGTTCTGAATCTTTTTTACCAGGTTTTTGACAAGGGGACTCTGTCCGATGGAGAGGGCAGGGTGATCGATTTCAAGAATACCGTCGTTTTTCTCACAAGCAATCTGGCTACGGATGTGATTACGGAGCTATGCTCCAACGGACAACGGCCGGACTATGAGACTTTGATGGCCGCTATCCGACCGATTTTGAGCAATCATTTCAAGCCCGCCTTGTTGGCGCGGATGAATATTGCGCCGTTCTACACACTTCCGCCCGACATCATGAAGAAAATCGTTTCTCTCAAGATGAACAAGCTGGCGACAAGGCTGAAGGAAACGCACAAGATGAGGCTTGTCACCGCTCCGGAAGTGGAAGATCAAATTGCAGCCCGGTGCACGGAAGTGGAGACGGGCGCCAGGAACATCGACCACATTATGAATGGGACCATCATGCCTCTGATGTCCAGAGAAATTTTGGCCCGGTTGAGCGAAGAGGCCATGCCGTCCTTGGTGCATTTGGGAGTGGCCGAAGACGGCGCCTTTAAGATCGATTTTGAATAGCGGCTCGATCTTTACGCGCCGTGCAGTCATTGGGGGGGTAATCCATGGCCCAAGAAAGAAGAATCAACGAAGCTGAGTTTCGTTTCAAGGTTATCGATCCGGAAAAGGAATTCGGAGTCCTGTCTTTCACGGCGACGGAAAGCATATCGGCTTTGTTCGATGTGCGTCTGAACCTGGTTTCGGAAGACGTGGCGCCGTTTGACGAGGTCATCAACAAGGCGGCCGTGTTGACCATCTTTAGTGAGGATGATAAAGGAAACCGCAGCTATCGTTACTTCCACGGCATTATCTGCGAATTCGGACAGGCCGGAACTTCGGGTCGTTTCCACATCTATCGCGCCCGCATCGTACCCGCGCTTTGGCGCCTTTCTCTGAAGCAAAATTGCCGGATATTTCAAGAGGAAAAGATTACCGAAATTATCGAAAAAATACTCAAAGAAGGAGAAATCGAAAGCGACCGCTACAACATACCCGGCAAAGTCAAGGGGAATTGTGAAGTAAAAACATACAGCGTCCAATATCGTGAAACGGACATGAACTTCATTTCTCGACTTCTGGAAGAAGAGGGGATCTTTTATTTTTATGAACATGCCGAGGACAAGCATGTGTGGTTGTTGGGAGACGATCCGGTAAGCTATAAAACGATCTCCGGCAACGAGGAGGTCCTTTTCAGCGATGCGGAATCCATGGTGCCGAAGGAAGATTTCATCAACGTTTTTGCCTTGTCTTGCCAAGTGCATTCGGGAAAAATCACCTTGAGAGATTTCAATTTCGAAAAGTCTCTGGTGGATTTAACCGCACAAGATGAGAAGGATCCCTACAAAAAGTTGGAGGTATACGATTACCCCGGAGAATATTTGGAAGAAGGGGTGGGAAAGAAATTGGCGAAAATGCGCCTGGAAGAAGCGACGATGTTCAAAGAAAAGGCCGTCGGCAAGAGCAATTGTTTCCGGTTCGCCCCGGGTTTTACTTTTAAGCTCAAGGGACATACCACATCGGCATTAAACAAAGAGTATCTTATCGTCGAGAATATGCACCGGGGCACCCAACCCCAGGTCCTCGAGGAGCGGGCCGCGGCCGGCGGCACCGACTACTCCAATGAGTTTGTATGCATCGACTCTTCCATTGTGTTTCGTCCGGTAAGACGCACGCCCAAACCCATCGTGGAGGGGGTTCAGACGGCCATGGTGGTCGGTCCAAAAAGCGAGGAAATCTATACGGACAAACACGGCCGGGTCAAAGTGCAGTTTCACTGGGACCGGGAAGGCAAGTACGATGAAAAGAGTTCATGCTGGGTCCGGGTGGCCCAGAGTATGGCCGGCAGGAACTGGGGATCCATGTATCTTCCCCGGATCGGCCATGAGGTGATCGTCAGTTTCATAGAAGGGGATCCGGATCGACCCATCATTACGGGAAGCGTGTATAACAGCGAGGCCGTTCCGCCTTATGAACTTCCCGCGGAAAAAACCAAGTCCACATATAAAAGCTATTCTACGCCTGATGGCGATGGCTTCAATGAAATTCGTTTCGAAGACAAGAAAGGCGAAGAACAAGTCTTTATTCATGCGGAAAATGCTCATGACCTTCGGGTGAAAGGCATGTCCCGGGAATTTGTGGGAGGCGAACGACATTCCATCGTAAAAAAGAAATACGTGGAAAAAATCGAGGAAGACAAGCATCTGTGGGTGGTGGGAGATCACAGAGAATACATCGAAAGCGACGCGCACCGAAAGATTGACGGCGATAAGCACGAACTGGTGGAAGGCAACTGGATGCATCAGGCCCGGGGCGAGGCTAAACTGGGAAGCCATCAAAAGATGGTGATTGTTTCGGGCATGCAAATATCGCTTAAGGTGGGGGGGAATTTTATTGATATCAGTCCAAGCGGCATTACGATTAAAGGCACACAGGTACTGATTAACAGCGGCGGATCCAGTGCCAGCGAATCCGCTTTTTCAGGCAACCCGCCCGATGAACCGTTGGAGGCCGATACCGCAGTGACGGGACAACGCGTGGAGTTGAGGCAACAAGCGCCCTGCGCCCAGGCGCAAGCCATGCAACAGGCCTCCCAGTCCGGCGCGCCGTTCTGTGAGGGCTGACCGGAAACCCTCTGAGCCCGTGCAGGCTCAACACAATAGAGAAACGAGACAGTCTATGACGGATCCAAAACAGATTCAAAATACGGTGATACCCCTTTGGTGGCCAGGCGACAAAAACCTTCGAAAAAATATCTATGCCATACTGGACCCGGCAAGAGACGACGGCATGTTGGAGAAGCTTTTTGAAACCGACCTGGAAATGTGCTGCCTTTTTCCCGGAACTGAGGGAAACGACTTGCGCGCTGTGGCGCCGTATCTGGTAGCCCTGAAAGAGACAAATCCTGTTACCAAGTGGCTCTTGGAACGCGGCTGGGGGAAGAGCTGGGGCATTTTTGCCGAATCATCGGAAAACTTCATTGTTATGCGGCGCCATTTCCGCAAATTTTTTATTGTCTATGACGAACAGGGGCAGTCCCTGTTTTTTCGATATTATGATCCGAGGGTGCTCCGCGTCTTCTTCCCGACTTGCGACAAGATGCAACTCGCGGCTTTTTTCGGCCCCGTCGTCCGCTATTTTGTGGAATCAGAAGACGGCAACGCCCTGATCCAGTACTCCCCGGCAAAGGGCAGGTTGATGGAACATACCATAGACTTTGCCGGAGTGGGCGCCGAATAACGGCGGTTGATTTCATGTGTTGATCATTTAAACATTCGAATTATGGATTTGTTTGCCGTTCTCGCCTTGAGAACGGCATGAAAGTCGAAATTATATATTGGGTTTTAAAAGAGGCGCCGGATAAGCCCCCTTTATACGGGGCAAACGAAAATCCGGACACTCCGGACCCGGATTATTATTGCCAATAAGGATAAGGAGGCCAAACGATGCCGCCGCAAGGAAGACTCGGGGATAAGTCGCACGCGCCGGCGGACGCCCACGGATGCGTTGCCTGTCCTCATCCGGTGATCGGCCCCGCCATTCAAGGATCCCCTGACGTGCTGGTAAACAATCAACCGGCCCTGCGGGTTGGAGACAAGGGCATCCATGCGCCTTGTTGCGGCGCCAACATGTGGACGGCCGTGAAGGGAAGCGCCACGGTATTCATCAACAATATGCCCGCCCATCGCATGGGCGATGACGATCAACATTGCGGCGGCATGGGTAAGCTTATAGAAGGCAGTTCGGATGTCTTCGTAGGCGACTAACTTTCCAGTGACAGCGTTGGATCCGGTCTGGGGCGCAGCATAAGGTTCCGGAGGCGCTGCGAGAACCCGGAAGCCTATGCGACAGCCGCCTAGACACTATTCCCCATAAAAAGGCGAGAAAAAAACGCAAAGGGTGCCGGAGGCGTTTTTTTTTTCGATTATTGCCTACACGAGACTAAAGGGTTTTACGGCCATGCTGCTGATCAGTAAAGAACAAATGAATGCCCTGGATGCCGCGATGGGCGAGCGTTTCATCCAGAAGATGTTGGAACATCTTCGCGACGTCTTTTCAGAGGAGATCACGGAAAAGACGGACGAGGACATACGCGCCGTCATTGTGGATGGGATGATGAAAGCCTCCGCATACAACATCACTGAAGAACAGGCAGTCGCTCTTTTTATTGATTTGAGGGTGGGAATGGGGCAAGATTTTGAACTGAAAAAGGGCAACGAATGGATGTTGTCCATAGTGGAAAAAGAAGATCTGTCGGGACAAGAAAAAATGGATCTTCTCTATGCGCGATTGCAGGATTAACGCGGGACCATGGAATGCACCGTAAGTTTGTAAAGGACTATGTTCAAGGAGCATAGCTTTCATGAGTTGGCTTTCGAAAGCATACGAGAAGGTTAAAAAATCTTTCGGCAAGAAGGATGCGGAAAGCGCGAAGGAGAAATGCCCGAAGAAAGAAACCGGCCTGCTCGTTGTCGTACTGCGTAAAGAAAACCGCAGGCCGATTGAAAAAGCCGCTGTGCTTATCAAGGGGAAAACCGGTTCCAGCAAAAGGACCGATAAGGACGGCATTGCTTTTTTCAAGCCCTTGGAGCCGGATGCTTATGAGATCGACGTAACGCTGCCGCGGGATATGTCGGAGGATTATGAAAAACCGGAGGCGGGAAAACAAACCGTCGGCGAAGGGTCTTGCCCCATCAAGGTGGTTCATGCCGGATCGTTGGCCGCTTTGAAAGTGCAGGTTCATCACAAGGGGGATCCTGCAAAGGTATTGGGCGGCGCGACGATAGAGGTTTCGGGCGTCCAGTCCCATTCTCCGCAAAAGACGCAGAAAGCGGACGGCACGGCCGACTTTGGCAAGACAAAAGCCGGAAAATATACCATTCGCGCAACTCTCAAAGAAGAAGACAAGAAATCTTTTGGCGTGATCCATACTCCCGTCGAAGTCGTACTCCAAGCCGGAAAGGAAAAAGTCATTCCAATAGAAGTAGCCCCGGTCAATGTTGTCACCCCAAAAATTGACATGGAATATAAAGTGGTTCTTCTCGAGGCCGACCTTCCTGATCCCGAAAAAGCCAAGATAAACACCGATCCAACATATATCGTTGTCTATGTGGAACAAACGAACAAGAACAACCCGTTCAGGAATAATGGAAAACTGAAATGTTCCCCGGCAAAAGTAAAGGCTTTTCTGGATGAAGCCTGCACGAATGAGATTCCCGGTGAACCGGGAAGTGGTATAACGCTGTCCAATGCGCAGCTGACCGGCGCTCAAAAAACGAAGATCTATCTTAAAGGAAAAACAGCCGGTCAGTTTGAGGTGTCGTTGGAGTTGGAAGATCCATCCAACGGTTCTATTAAGGTAGAGAAGCCTGTTGAGACCAAGGGAAAGGAGAAGATGGGCGTTGTAAACCTTCAATTGCTGCTTTACCAACAGGATGCAGATGCTTTAAAAAACATCCAGGTAGATCCGGATGCAGATCCCCCGGCACTTTCTGCCCCGGACACATACGCTACGAAGCCCGAAAAATATCATGCCAACTTGTTAAAACAATATCATGATAAACTGAGAGACAAGGCCCTTCCAGATCAGAAAGAAATGACTAATGATGAAAAGGTGAAAAAAAGTCGTTTGCTTCATGTTCAAAAGGACGGGAACTTCGGCCGCGCAAAACTTGTCTGCAAAAAGTTGGACGCCGGACAATGGCCTGCGGGAACGGACAACTATGAAATTGTATTGGGTCAGCAAAAACAGAGCGGGCAAGTGGAGGCATACGACAAGGAATATGAGGGAACCGTCAAATCATTTCCCGTGAAGATTGCGCTTGGCGATTTGAAGGCCGGTGATCAGACCTTCTGGATACAGGGAAAAAGCGCCACGAAGAAATGGGGAGACGTCCGGCTGGATCTTGGAGTCGACCGGCCCGAAGGAGGGCTTGCGAAGAAACCGAAACGCAATGGGGACTGGGCCCGTTTCACCGTCGTTCAGATCCAAGAGGTCAAGATCTCCTACAAGGATGAGGCCGGCAAGGCATCGGCTTGGGATCAGTCCCAGCGAAGATTTTATATCAATTTGGCGGCCCAATGGGATACGACCAACAAGAAATTTACGACCGACGGGGATACCGATGAGAAGGGAAGGACGATTAAAATCGGTGCGCAGTTGAGTGAGAAGCTGAAGGATGTGACCATCCATTTCATGTTGGCGCCCGACAAAAACAATGGAAAGGCGGCGAACTGGGGCGTCGATCTTCCCCCGAAATGGAAATGGAACAAGATAGCCGTAACGCTCAAACACAAAGATAAAAAAGACCGAAAAGATCTGTTGCACCTGACGGAAAAAACGAATGACGAGGGCTACGCCGAAAAGGAACTGGTCCTGTCCCGCTTTGGTGGAGATAAGTTTACTCCGGGCTGTTATACCGATCAGGATCCGCATCTTGCCAAGTATGTGCACGGTCACACCGATCTTGAAAAGAAAAAGCCGGTTTTCGCCCCGTATGCCATAAGGATCTGGCGCAAATTCTGGTATCAATTTACCAAGGCCGACGGGTTTTCCCCGCCTTTGCCAGCTAATGCCGTGACGGCTTATCGGGACGTTCGCGCGCAAATGGTTCTGGATCAACAAAAGTCGTTTATTGAAACAGCGACAGGGACGGCCGGTGAAATCGTCGCCCCGGCGAGAACCTTTTATGAAGATTATATTCTAAACGGAGGAAACTCCACGACAAAGGTAGCCAACGTGGGCGACTACAACAAGAACGCTATTGCCAATGCCGCCTATGAGGCAAAAAGCGATCAGCCTGTCAAGAATCAATTGATTGTGTGCACTTGCCAGTATGATGTCAAAAAAAGCGGGAACAAGCGAAAGGCAACAGGGAGAAGTGCCGCCATTACATCGGATATCCACGGAACAAAGGTTAAAATCACAATGGATAAGCCGGTATTCGACCCGCCGCTCCACGGCGGTTCCATGGTGCACAAGCTGTACTGGTATCGCAAATCCGCTCCGGGAGTAAAACACAATATTGCGGCCGCAAAGGCCGGCATCCCGAAGCCCCGAGCGAACAACAGACAGATCGAGGTCGATGTTCCGGTGATTAATCCCGCTCCCGGCGCCGGCAACAACGCCGTCTATATCGTGGCAACCTGCTGGAGCCCTTGGGGACCCTATCTTGGCGAGAGTTTCGGAAAGCATTCACTCATTGTATACAAATCCACCAGCCAACTGTATAAAGATGACTATCATGATACGGTCGTTCATGAGATTGGGCATGCCCTCAGGCAGGTCCCGAAACCCGGGAAACAACCCGGGCATCCGGGAGTTGTGGATCATCCGAATCAGAAAGATGAAGGTCAGGGCAATCACTGCCGGGTGAATGACGGCGTGGACGCCGGAAAGACAAAGTATGTCTGCGTGATGTACGATTCGGGGCCGAATCGGTTCAGCAAGCATGTGTATTGCAAGACATGCCATCCCTATATTTTGGTGGAGAATTTTTCCAGCTTTGACGATTTATGATTTCTCACGTACCACATTTTACTTTGGCCGTAACGGCAACAATGCTTATCTGTAGCGGCTGTGTTGGTTGCGGACCGACCGGACAACCGGAAAGCCGGCGCAAAAACGCCAAGGAGATTTCCTCTATGCAGACAAAGAAAATATCAGGATCTGTTGATGCCGTGTCGGGGCTTCTTCGGTTATCCTCTGAGGCCTACTTCGATTTCGATGAATCGACCGAAGATAAAATCACCAACGAACTGATTGTAATGGATGAGTTCGAGGGTACGGCCATCGGAGCGCCCGGATCAGTGGATATTGCCTCCCAAACACAGCTGCCGGTGCTCTGGGTGAGAAGGGCTACCGGACTCAGGAGTTGGCAGGTGGAGGTACACCGAAATAGTATTGTTGTCCTCTCGGATTTAATCCGGGGCGAAATTTCATTGCATAACGCCTGGGGTGGGGAAAAAAGAATGGATTTGAGCGAAGTGCCTTTATCAAGTTCCGGCAACCGGCCCGCCCCGGATATGGCCGAAGGCGCAACAGTGAGTGCGGAAATTGTTGATCTTCGCTCTATTGCCAACTTTCCTTGGCAACCCGGCCGATTCGCAATTACCTTTATTATTCATGATTGGATGTCAAATACCGCCCTGGTAGAGCTGAATAGACATGGGGATGGTCTCACGCCCGACGAAGAGCGGGCGATATTTTTTCCAAGAGAGACAGCCGTCGACCTGGTAAAAATGTATAAAAAGGCCGCTAGTGAAGTCGATTCCGGCATTAGTATTATAGCTCACGAAAAAACCCCCAGGGTGGATAAGCCGGGAGTTGCTTTTGTAACGGAAAAAAAGAAGGAACATGGTCTGGATCATTTGTTTGTTCATGGCGCGGCCAAATTGCCGGTTCAACTTGGAGCGATTGTCGAATTATCTGACGATGAAAAGTCACAACAGGCCGTGGCAATAGAACAGGACAATCTGCGAGCACCTGACGCGGTTGTCGGACTATTGTTGATTTTTAGTCATCTTGACGATCCTGAACCCCAGCAAATGTATCTCCAGGTTCCGGTTTATTCAGAGGCAACATTGAAACCAGGAGACATAGTCGATGTGGCATTCAGCATCGATATCGTTGCGGCTTACGGGGGATTTTTACCGGCAATTGACCTCATATATTTGGTGGGTGGAGAGTTTATTTACGGACCTTGCCGCACTTAGATTCGTTTGGGTTTTTTTGCAGAAAAATCATTTAAAAAAAACCGAGATTATTTGTCCCCGATGCCGGCAAGCCGGCGCCGGCAAGATGATTCAGCATGCGTTGGAGCTTGGGGACGTTTTCAAGGAAGAAAATGGTTTTATCCTTGAAGGTTTTTTGATTTGCTCGAATGCGCAGTGCCGGTTCCGGCACCCCATTGTTCAAGGCGTTCCGATTCTCATGAAAAACCTGGAAGGCTGGTTGGAATCGGAAGAGACGACATCCGCCTTTGTTGCCGGCGATACGGCCGGCATGCAAAAATATCTCTATCGGTTGCAACAAAATGGAGCTCAGGCGGAAGCTGAAAGAAGTCTTTTGAGTACATACATGGATTTCCACTATGGAAGTCCTGATGATGTTCCGGATCCCTTGGCGCCATATACTGATCCCAAAGCCCTTTGGCAAAGACTGGTCGAGACGGCGTTGCCTGAGGGGGAAAAAAAGTATAATCTCTCGCTGGATTTGGGATGTTCCGTGGGGCGATACACCTTTGAGCTGGCACGATTCAGCGCGTTGGCCGTCGGCGTGGATATGCACTTTCAAAAGGTTGCCGCCGCAGCGCGGCTTCAGAGGACTCGGCGGGTTTCTTATCAACGAAAAATGCATGGTCGTTGTTATGAAAACGTGGAGAGTTCTTTTTTACCCGTGCAAAACGCCTTGTTTCTTGCAGCCGATGCGCTGGATCCTCCGTTTCGTGCGGAAACCTTCGATCTTGTGGCCGGCCTGAATCTGCTCGACAACGTGCGTCTGCCGCTTGTGCTGATAGGACAGATGGATGCTCTGTTGAAAAAAGGCGGAACCATGGTGATGAGTTCGCCCTACGAGTGGAGGGCCGATATCTGTGAGCCGTCACAGTGGTTGGAAAGCCAAGACATGGCCGGCCCAGCTGCCGTCAGAAAGTTGCTGGAAGGAGCGATTCTTCCGGAGATGGGATTGACATATGAAGTCGTGGAGGACAGAGAGAATGTCCCCTGGATGCTGAGACATCACGACCGGCACTGGAGTCTTTTCCTGCTGCATCTTCTGAAAGCCGGGAAAAAACAGGGTAGGCCGTAGCTTCTTAAAAATGGCTGAAGTAGACGTAGCCTCAGCATTTCAAAGCGCTGAACTGGTACGAAAACAGTTTTTCGCAGAAGACAAAGAGAAAAGATGATTGCGCATACACACACAGATAGAGGATAAGCATATGCCTCCGATTAACACGCAACTCATGACCTTTACGGCGAAGATGACATTCATCGCCAATATGAAACCGCTTCCCATGGACTGGAATAAACCAGGGATTCAATACAACGACGCCTTCAAGCCGGAAGAATTGGCGGTCCCGATCAATGCGCCGGCCCCGCCGTACCTTTTCAGAGAAGCCACTCCCAATAAGTATCACGTGGACACGGCCAAAACCATCGGAAATCAACACGCGGACTTTATCGACAAAATATGCAATGCCATCGGATTTTCTCATGATATGTGGAGACTTCAGGCCAAATTCAAGGATCTGAAGATCAACGCCCTTACCGCCCTTGGCCTCCCGGGATGTCTGGACGGGCCGGGGCTGGGACCCAATATTAAGAATGCTCCCGCGATGGCGGGCGCCACGAAACAGGAGAAAAAGTACGGAGCGGCGATTGCCGAAGCACTGGAAGACAAATACAAAAAGTGGCAGGACCATGTCATGGTCCCGGGGTTGCCGTGGTATCCGGCTTTTGTCGCCTTTCCGGGACCGATGGCGCCGCCGATGCCGAATATCCCCATGCCCTTGATCACCTGCCCGTCGCCCATGATGGGGGAGTTGAGCCCCCCCGTCCTCAAGCAGGCCATGGCGGATGCGCTGGGCGAAAAGGATGCTCTGCATCACAAAGAACTCTTCGACGCGGTGGCGACGGGTTTTTTCCTCGCGTTTATGTTGTGGTTGGTGTCTCAACAGGTCATGATGGTCATGGGCAAAGGCCCTATCCCCACGTTCGCACCGCCCTACGTTCCGGTAGGGCCGGTCGTAATGGGGGACAACATTCCCATTCCGGGACACTTGGCGGTGTAATCGGATTCAAGCAGAGGCGCCGGGTAAGCCTCTTTTAAGGGGGTAACAAAAAGCCGGCCCTCTGGACCCGGATCTTTATTATGCTTATCGAAAACAATACTTGCTTTCAGCACTTTGCATTGCCCGGCATAGGGCCCTCGGACGGGCCGGTGGTGACCGTGGTGGTGAAAGGGACTTTTGACATCCCACACGAAGGGCCGGCGGTGGTCTCCGCCCAACAGGAGCCCATTTTTTTCGGTGATCAACTCCAGGATCCGAACAAGGGCGGCAGCACCCGGTTCGAAGACGATCTCGCGATTTTCAAGCCTCGATGCGATGTGGTAATCGTGGGCAAGGCGCTGGCGCCGAAAGGGTCCGGCGTGCAGGTGCTGGATGTCGGTTTTCATTTTGGAAAGATTCAAAAGATCGTTCGCGTTTTCGGCGACCGACATTGGCAATCCGGGGGACTCATGGGAGATGTCTTGGCGTCTGCGCCGGCACCGTTTGCCGAAATGGACCTGGTCTACGAAAATGCCTTTGGCGGCATGGATTTGACCTCGGGAGATTATTGCGCTGAAAATCCTGTTGGCCGCGGCGTGATAAGCGGCAGGAAAAAGGATGCATGGGAATACAAAGCATTGCCCAATCTTGAAGACCCGAACAATCTGATCAAGTCCTGGAAGGACCGACCAAGGCCGGTTGGTTTTGGTTTCATAGGAAAAGGCTGGGCTCAGCGGGTGCGGTATTTGGGCGCCTATGATGAGAAGTGGAAGAAAGAACGGTATCCCGGACGGCCCTTGGATTTTACGTTCGACTTTTTCAACGCTGCGCCGTTGGATCAACAAGTGGAAGGCTATTTAAAAGGAGATGAATCGGGAGAGCTTTTTCATCTGACCCCGGAAGGTAAGAGATCCTTTGAACTGCCAGGGAAAAAACCCGTGGTCTCGGTGTCCAGATCCTTTGAAGGATCGGATTTCGAAGACGTGTCCATGAATCTGGACACCCTTTGTCTCATGCCTGCAGAAGAACGATTTTATCTCCTGTGGCGCGGTCTGGTTGCCGTCGAAAAGATAGATGAACCGGATGTGGCGCGCATTAAGATCTCGGTGTGAACTCTCCTGCTGAAAGAGTTGAAAATAAATTCTGTGTTATTTCCAACGAGAACGGCCCTTTTCAGTGCGAGAATCATTGTTCAGATATTTTTGGTGATGTTTTCGAAAAGAACCGGTCGTTTTTCCGCAATGCCGCCCTGCTTGCAGGTCTTGAACTGGGCGTTTTCCCATATCTGACGCATCCCATGACATGCGAGGAGCTTTCCTTCGCTTTATTGGGAAACCATTCGCGGCGGCTTCGCGCCCTGCTTAACGCACTGGTTATCGAAGGCTATCTCCACAGGCAGGATGGCTTCAACTATGGGATAGCGCACGTGCCGGATTCGAAACCGGCATTGCCGAAATCGGGTTGGGGAAGATTGGCCGAGGTCATTTTCACGAATGAGCCCCTGCAAGACATGGACAACGCCGGCAGTGCGATGGAAATGCAAGCGCGGTTGCACGACCATTTGTTCGAGACGGGTTATCCGGCTGCCCTGAGATTATGGAGGCGTCTTGGCATAGAGACGGGAAGTTTGTTGGATATCGGCTCAGGTTCAGGGGCCTACAGTGCGGCGTTTCTTGATGTCAATGAAGATACTCTGGCGGCCCTTGTGGATCGTGATGATGTCTTGGAGCTGGCCCGCCGCCGTCTCGGGAAATATGCAAGCCGTGTTCGGTTTGAAAAAAGCGACGCATTTGAAACCGTTCCGGGCCGATATGACTTTGTACTTTTGGCCAATGTACTGCATTTGTGCGGCCCAACGGCCTGTATGGGCCTTGTAAACACGGCTGCGCAGGCTTTGGTTCCCGGTGGACGTCTGATCATAAAAGATCTACGCATTGAAAATAACCATACCGGTCCTCCCGTCTCCGTTTACTTCGCCCTGAATATGGCCCTTTATACGGAGGCCGGCGATGTTTATGCGAAGGACGATGTGTGCAGTTGGATCAGGGCCGTGGGCCTCCGGGATTTGCATACGGTTAACGATTCCCGTAGTCTTGTTATCATTGCAAGCAAGAGGTGAAGGCGGATTTTTTTTATGGCAATAGTCCTTTTGATCATGCCCGGACTGCCCCAGAAAAACGGGGCGCCGTACATCGGACAACAATACGTCGCGGCGAGTCTTCTGCGCGACGGTCACGAGGTGCGGTGTGTGGATCTTGCGGCGGTTGGGTCTACGAATTCCGAAGAAGACCTGGTTGCTTTGGCGGAGGCATTGGCGCCGGATATGATCGGAATGACCTTGTTTACGCAAAACGCGGCACGGGGATACGCACTTGCGAAAAAGCTCCGCCATGCGGGCAGGCTCCTGGCGGCAGGAGGTCCTCATGCGACGGTATTGCCCAATGAAGCGCTTGAGAATGGTTTTGAAGTTGCGGTTTGCGGAGAGGGAGAGCGGGTTGCGGTGTTGTTGGCCAGGTGGTTGGACAAAAAAGTAAAAGAACCGTTTCCGGAAATTGCCGGATGTCATACGCAAGGCGTCCGGGGTCTTGCTTGGAGTCCCATTGAAAACCTGGATGATCTGCCGTTTCCACATGAAAGCTATCCATGTTTTGACGAAAAGGCTTATTCCCCGGAAGGCATCGCGGTCATCGGCGGGATGATTACAAGCCGAGGTTGCCCGGCGCAGTGTACCTTTTGCGCCAACTATGTCACCGGACGCAGCCACCAATGGCGATCCGCCGCAAATGTGATCGAGGAGATGAAAGAGCTTCGCGTAGGATACAACGTGAGGCATTTTTCGATATGGGATGACGCTTTTGCGGCGAAACATTCCCGGGTTGAAGAACTGTGTGAAGCCATGCTGAAGGAATACACTCTGAACGGCGTTACCTGGTCCTGTAACACGCCGGCAAATATGGTGAATCCCGAGGATTTGGCGCTTATGCGAAAAGCGGGGTGCGCGGCGGTGAATTTTGGAATTGAAAGCGGCGACAAAGAAATTTTAAAGATCATTAAAAAGGGGCAACGGCCGGATCAGATCAAGAAAGCGGTGGCCGCCGCCAAAGCGGTTGGGATGACCACCATTGTCAACTTTATGTTCGGATTTCCCGAAGAAGGGATAGCGGAGTTGAACAACACCCTGCGTCTTATGACTGAGCTGGCGGACGACGCGGATTATTTCAATCACAGGGGTACGCTGACGCCGTTTCCCGGCACGGCGATATACGATCAATATCATGATCAATACGGTTTCAGCGAGTGGTGGCTCAATTCCGGCTATGTTCCGGATGAGCCAAGCTGGGCGGAGCTTGATCCGGAACAAGTCGGAAAATATCTGGAACACGACCCCGTATTGGACCTGGACTTTTTTCATTACGCGAATGAGGTTCGCGAGAAGATTGCCGAGTGCATTGTTTTTAAGGCGAAACACAATCAACATGCGATAATGCGCACACATGATACGTGTCACGGAGTAACCGGATCACGTGGAAATCATCAATAATACGCCCCTTGAAGCGATAGCATTGCCCGGGGAAGTGTTCCGGGGGTGTCCTGTTTTGCTTGTGGTGGTCAAGGGGACTTTCGATATTTTTTCCGATTGTCGGGTCGTGGTGGCCCAAGAGCAGATCCCCATTGCTTTCGGAGACGAATTTTACGACGGGATGGGTCAGGGCAGTGTCAAGTTCGAGTCCGACATCGCCCCGTTCAAGTCCTGCGCGGATATCGTCTTGGTGGGAAAAGCCCACGCGCCGGCGGGACACCCTGTGCAGGTTTTGGATGTGATGCTCAGGGTCGGGACCACGAGCAGGATCATTCGCGTATTCGGTGATCGGTTCTGGCGTGGCGGCGGAAGTCTGTCGCCGGATAAGCCGTCTGTTACGATGCCCTTTGTGACCATGGATCTCGTTTATGAAAAGGCCTTCGGGGGCATCGACATGGAAGGCGGCGGTTATTGTGCGGAAAACATGGTAGGGAAAGGATTTCTGACCGGCAGATCAAAGATGTCCGCGGAAGGCATGCCCCTTCCCAACCTTGAAGATCCCAACCATCTGATCAAATCATTGAAAGACCATCCGCGCCCGGTCGGTTTCGGTTTTTATCACAGAGCCTGGATGCCTCGGCTTGGATATTTGCTGGCCTTTGAACGACAACAGAATCAGGAGCTTCCACCTGCAACAGTTGACGACTTGATTTTCGAGCAATACAATGGCGCCCATCCTGATTTACAATTGGATGGCTATTTAAATGGTGATGAAGAAGTAGACCTGGTGAATCTCTCGCCTGAAGGAAGGGTTCGGTTTGAATTGCCCGGAACCAAAGTGACCTGCAAGGTGAGCAAAAAATCCGTTTCCGACGAGGAGACCCGGGAAGCGATGGGAGAAGAAAAGAGTGCCGTCGTAAAAGAAAAAGCAACAGAGGTAGAAGAAGAAACAGTCCGACTTAACCTTGATACCCTATGTCTGATTCCCGAGGACAAGAAGCTGTTCATGCTGTGGCGAGGACTGTGTCCAATCGATACCTTGGATGCCGCGGAGGTGGACAGGGTTTATATTCTATAACGGAGGTGACCTATGTCAAACCCGGGACACGCTATGGCTGCAACCAATGCCGCCGACATTCAAGTCTTGCGGATGGAACTGAACCAACTGAAACTCAACCATCAGATGGCCATGACGCAACTGGCCAGAGGCATGAAAGAATTGACGGATTTGCTGGTGGAAAAAGGCGTGGCGGGGAAAAACGATATCCAGTCGCTCGCCGGCCTGAACATTTTTATGACCATGAATCATCAGCAAAACGAGTGGTAAGGGGTGGTTGTTTTCAGTCTGATCCTGTAAAATGGGATGCGGATTCGACCCGACCATTCAAACTTGCACATGACAAAACACATCGTCCTTGAAGAACTGCCTTCCGGTAGAACCCACGTGATCGATCTGCCCTGCATGATCGGCCGGCGCGACGGCGCCGACCTGGCTGTTTCCGACCCTGCTGTTTCTCATGAGCACGCCCTGATTGAAGAAATCAACGAACAACTATGGATTCAGGATCTAAACAGCGTCAACGGCGTGGTTGTCAATGGCGGAAAGATCAAGGATAGAGCAATGTTGCATTGGGGGAATCGCATTCAATTGGGCCAAACCGAGTTCCTGGTCTCCCGGGAAAAGGAGAACGTTTCAGAACAAACGATCGTCTTGCATGCCGTGGGTTCGGAATCCGACTGGAGACCGGACCAGAAGAGGCTCAAACTCCTGTACGGCATTACGACGGAGCTGGCCGAAAATCAGGATCTGGAGACGTTGGGGAAAAAGATCTTTTTGCGACTGCAAGAGATTTTTGAACAGGACCGAGGTTATCTGGCTGCGTTTCAGGAAGACGGCGCCCTCAAACCGCTCTTTTCCCATTCTTTTTCCGGAACCGCTCCGATCAGCAGGAGCATTGTCAATCGGTTGTTCGAAAATGCGGAGTCATTTCTTCTGCAGGATGCATTGGGCGATGTCGGCTTCAAGGAACAAGAAAGCATTATTGGTCTGAGAATCCGTTCAGCGCTGTGCGCACCACTGATCTACCACGGTCAGATCTATGGAATGGTCTACTTGGATCGCAACGTCCCCGGGGCGTACAGGCAAGAAGACCTGGAACTGCTGAAAGCCATTGCCTTTATGCTTGCCCCCCTCATTGAGAACGCACGTCTTTGGTCGCAGCTCAACAGACAATATGCAAAGGCTGTGGAAACCTTGAAGAAGACGGAGTCGCGACTGATCGAAACAGAGCGCACGGCAGCGTATGTGCATCTGGCCCAGGCCATGGCCCATGAGATTCGGAACCCCCTCATGGCCATAGGAGGATTGGTCAAGCGAATGGATAAGGCAAGTCCGGCCGGTTCAAGCAACAGCAAGTTGAAGACGGTTATGGCCCTGGTGGAAAGAATGGAAACGGTTCTCAAAGAGGTGGACCGATTTGTGACGCTTCCCAAGCCCCGGAAGCAAATGGAGCGGATGGACCGTCTGATTCAAGAAATCGTTGAAAACTATGATTGGGGTTCAGCGGGCCGTTCCCACGGTCCGTCCCTGTTCGTTCGCACTTCGCGACTGGCGATCCCGGTCGACGCCGAGTTGTTTACAAAAGCCCTTCACATGATTTTCAAGGAAATCCTTCTGAGCCCGTCTCAAGAGAAGGGGTTGGAAATCTCGGTGGAAGATTACGGCGATGCGCTTCAGATCCGCATGGGATCCATCGAAAAGAACGGGCTGATGCGTGAACTGTTTGACGGTGAGCTGCAAGACAAGCCCTGGAGTCTAGGGCTGTTTTTGAACATAGCTCACAAAATTATTTCCGATCATGGAGGCACGCTCCTCCTGGATTCGACGGGGAATTCGGTGTTGCCCGTGATCATTCGAATCCCCAGGATTGACAGAAAAAACGTTTTCTGATTGTTTCTTTTCTCATATTGGATTGTTGAATCATGAATCAACGTTCATAACCGGAAACCGACAACAGAACCACAGAAAGGATGAAAGCATGAAAAACGTCTGGCTAAGCGCTTTGGTTTCTTCAGAAGCGGCGGTACAAAAGGTCATGGCTCAACTGAAGACCTATGGCCTTCAGGTCGGCGGCCATTTCTGGGAAGACGATCTGGAAAAAATGGCGTGGATGAAACCCCGGGGGGAACTTGTGGACAAGAAAGTCGTGCTTTGGGCCATTCTGGGTGCTGATCAGGATTTCCGGAATCCAGCGTTTCGCTACGGCCTTTCTATGCTCGCTATTGCGGTGCAAGCGCAACGGGGAATCGGCTTTCCCATTGTAATTTTGCAAACAGAAGGTGAGACCATCGATCCGGAAACACTGACGACGCCGCTCAAGGCGGTGGATGTTTTCTCGGTAGGCGGTGCTACCGTCGGAGCAAAACTGGTTGCCAAGGTTCACAGCGCATCCAAGGAAACAACGCATCCGGACTATCGCCTGGACCTATACGGCAATGAGCACCTAGGGCAGTGGTTTGAAGTCGGGCCGGCCGACGGGACCTGGTCCGGCGGCATGTTTGCCGTATCGGACGCAGACATTGTTTTCCACGGCGTGGGCCCAAAAGGAAACCTGCCGGAAAAATCGGTGCTTAACTACCCCATGGAGGGGCTGAAATTGCATTGGAACGGGCAAGAATTTGCGGCATGGGCCGTTCAGAACGAACTCGATGCGGACACCTCTTATTATGTGAAAGTGAAAGGGTCACCGGGCGCCATATTGTTCGGCTCTTACTCTCATGAAGAAGAAGCCGAGGTTTTTGCGGTTTGCCTTAAGTAGTCATTTTTTTTGACATCATATCCGGAATCTGATATACAAGTTATCAGAATTTCAAAAAAAAGGGGACTGCTCATGGGCAATGAAGAAGTGGTCAGAAAGAATTTGGATAGTCAGGAATTCCTGCAGCTTCGTCAAGCTACGGAAAAAATCGCGGTTGCCTTGGGAAACCGGCTCAAGAATCATCTTTCTATACTACGGCCCCTGTTTGTACCTCGAAAGCTTTTTGGCACATACGTCAAAAGCGCGTCCATGCAAGAAGTTCCCGGAGGAGACAAAGCCTTTGCGGAACTGCAGGAACGCTATGCCGCCGTCTGCGCGAAGCCGTTTAATCTGCCCAAGAGGCTCCAACCGCCGTTACCTCCCATATCGCATCAATTGGACGGCAGTCCTTTGCAATACACACTCGAATCCGCAGGATCGGCGGATAAGGGAACCAAGGTGACCTGTCCGACCAAATGGGTGCTGTCTTATCGCAGCGAATGCCCGATTTCTCGCCTTCATGCCATGGTTGCCGGCAAAGAAACCCCGCAGGCCGATGATGTTAAACAGGCCCTGATTGATTATCTGGCCATCGTGGTTTTTTTGAAACATTTTCCCGGTCTGACTCGGCTATTCGAGGACCTTCGGTATGAGGTGGAAACACAGGAGATATCGGACCTGGGAGGTCTTCCCGTGATTATTTTAAAAGCGCCTGTCAAGACGTTTTTGCCTCCGGATGATTTCATACAGCAAATTACCCAATTGTCCGGTATTCGCGCATTCCAGGAAATCGTTGATCTTGATGCCGCGGCACATATCCCGGATCCGTTGAAAGCGTCGATTGAGCAGGCACTGGGCACCGCATAACGTCGTTTGACGACGACCGGCAACAAGCCTTTGGGGCCATTTTGTGAACCTTTAGCCTTTTTAAAACACCGGCACTGCATACAGCATCGGATTCCAATTTCTAATCCAAAAGGCGGCCCCGCCGGGAGGCGACCAAAGGTCTCTTTCTCGTCAAAAATATCGCCGTACATCCACCCAAAGGGCTTGCGGCGCCTTGCCGATCTGAAATCATCCCTTTTTCAAACATCGCCGGTTGTTTTTGGTTCGCAAAGGTGATAATTTGAAATATCTTTGACATGTTGTTTTGGCGACATATAATGAAAAATAATAGGTTGAATGTTGAAATAACGAATCAAAAAACATTGACGGTTCCGGCAAACAAGCTTGGGAAAAGCTTATGACGACGTATAGATATATCATGCGGGCAAGCTTTTTTTTTCTATGGATGGGCTTGTCGGCAACGTGTTGGGCCGGTCAGTTCGTGACGCAAGAACTCAGAACCTGGGCAACAGATGCCGTCGAGAAAGAAAGCGCCCTGGAAACCCGGAGTGCCGACAAACGCACCCTGGCTGTCCTTTATTTTCACAACAAGACAGGGTGGGCTGAATTAAAGCCGGTTGAAAAGGGCTTGGCCATTATGCTCATTACCGACTTGGCCAAGGTCAAGGAAATCCAATTGGTGGAAAGAGCCAGAATACAAGCCCTGGTGGAAGAGTTGGATTTTGGAATATCCGACTTGGTTGTCGCAGAGCATGTCCCTCGGGTGGGGAGGCTTTTGGGTGCTACCCTGGTGGTAGGCGGGGCCATCGAAAAGAAAAACCAAGCTGAGTTTCAACTCAGCTCAGGTTTGATGAACGTGCCCGGGGAAAAGATGCTGGGAGAACCGACCGTGGGGGGCAAGCTTTTGGAAGAGTTGTTCCGCATGGAAAAAGATCTCTTGTTTGAGATCATCAGACTCTTGGAGATTGAACTCACGCCGGAGCGTCTGGCTGAGCTAAGAGAGCCCTTGACGGACAGCCTGGAGGCCCTATTGTACTTTTTTCAGGCCATCGAAGCAGCCGATGAGGGGGATTTCAAAGATGCGAATGATTTGTTGGATAAATCGTTGGGTGAAGATCCTGATTTCAGTCTTTCCGGGAATGCGAAGAGAGAAATCGCCGGGATTATCCCGGCCGACCAACGGTATTCAAACCAGGCAAACGGCAATGGGAACGGTGCGGAGATTAAAAAAGAGTGCGCTGCGGCCCGGAACAATTTAAAAAGAAACGTTTTTAAGTCAAGACGAAGATTCTGATCTACAAATCCTTTGCTGCTGCTTCTGCGGCGTTGAGCCACGCAGACATGTCGCCGCCCGGACAGATCCTGCCGGCGACGTTGACGATCTTCCCTGTTTCCACTTCCACAAGCCTTAGGTCGAGGCGCATAGTGCCTGCAATCACTTGATACGCGCCGAAGACCATGAACCGAGCGCCGAGCATTTTGCCGACGTCAAGGCGCGTATCTTGATCCACAAGGGAGGAAGCCCCCAGGTTGAGTTCCTCCAGGGCAAGGAGCAGTCGCTGCCTTTCCACAACGGTTGCTTTTCCCGAGGCTTTGATGGTTTCTATGACCCTGCCGGCCAGAACCTCTCCCAAATCCGGATGTGCCTGATCCGCAGGGGTCAGATTTTCCAGGTCCCAGACAGCGATCGTTGGGTACTGCGTCGTCCTGACCCGTTCGTGGGCCGTACAACCGGCGAGACAGGCTAGAACAACAAACAAAAGAATCCCCGTAATGATTTTATCGGACCGCATGTCGGGCTTCCACGGCAATAAGATCCACAATTTTTTCCTTGACCTTGTCGTCTGTCTTCAAGGCCCTTTCTTGATTGAGAATGCGGGCATAAGACAGATCGGGTTCCACCCGCACGATTTCAATTTGGGCAACGGTTTTTGGCGCACCGCGCAAGAGCTTGCCTTTGTATTCTACGGGCGCCTGCTCTTCGATAACGTCGAATTTGGTACCCAAAACCACGCCCTGCTTGGCGCCAAGGTTCACCATCACCTGTTGGTCGGCAGAAACCTGGACCACGTAACCCTGTAGGGGGTAGTTATCGATAATCGCTTTGAGGATCTCCCGGTTAAGCTTGCCGATTTCCTTATCGAAAGACACCTCCGGTGTGAATTGTTTGGTCACCACTTTCGGGATGGCCGATGTTTCCGTATCGATAAGCCGCATATTTAAAATCGTGCCGTCAGGCAGGAAAAAAAGGGTGCCCGTGCCAATGACTTTTGCGGCGAGAACCTTGCCGAGTTTCAGAGCGGTTTCCGGGTCCGCCAGTTCGGAAGAGCCCAGGTTCAGTTCCTCGAGCAGCCGCTCTATAAGCACCCGCTCCACTGCCCGGACTCTACCCGAGGCATTAAGTTGGTCTGAAAGCTGGGTGGTCAACACTGTAGAAAACCCGTCTCGTTCGGATAAGCCCCCTTTTTCCTGAAAATCGACAAACGACAGTACCATGGGCCGTGACGTCCACGCGTCTTGTTCCTTGGTTTTGGATGTTTTCTGACTGCGATACCGCGCTGCCAGGTCTTTCACGAGTTTGTCCATTCTTTCTTTTTTTGCCACGTCTTGTTGGATTGCCAACATCTCTTCGGCTTTCCTCGCCAACACAGCCGCAAAGGTATCCTGTTTGTTGAGACTCAGTGCCTTTTGATAGGCCCCCAGGGCATCATTCCATCTTCCTTCCTTTTCGTAGGTCATGCCCTTGTTTGATGTGGCTTCAATGTTATAAGGGTCTATTTCAACTGCTTGGTCGTAAAGGTCTCTTGCCTGCTCGTATTTTCCGAGGCTGGCATTAAGACGACCGAGCTGGTTGTAGGCCATAGCCTTTTGAAAGGATGCTGCGGAGGTTTTTTCCACACCCTTTTCGTATTCTTGCCGAGCTTCGTCCTTTCTATTTTGGCTGTACAGGATGTCTCCCTTGACGACATGCACGAAAGCTCTGTCCGGGGCTTTTTGCTCAACCTCGGCAGCGATCTTTAAGGCGTCCTCTGTTTTTCCCTTTTTGGCGTACACCGCACTAAGACCTTCTTTGCCCAGAATTTCCGCTTCGCCTTTGTTCTTCGACAATGTATGAAAGGTGGTTTCCGCCTCATCCAGATTCCCCTCTTTCAGAGCAGCATACCCTTTTACGGTTTTGGCATTGATGTTGTCAGGGTTCTTTTTTTCCACCTCGTTGCTGATAGCCTTTGCCAGCATGGTTTGTTTGCGCTGAAGCGTCCTTTCGGCCAGCCTCGTGAGCATGATTTCCGTGGTTTTGCCGCCGCCCTGAAAAAAGTCCATCACCAGAAGACCAGGACCAACAACGCATACGGTCGGCATAATAAACCGAGCTTCATATCGGTCACTGACACCGATATCATCCAACAAGATCGGCAGGCGAAGCCGGGTTCGGGCAAGAAACGTATTCACTGCTTCTGCTGAAGAAAGGGTAATTCCCCAGACCGTCAAATCCGCGTCGGCATATTGTTTTGCTAATTGATCCAGGCTCAGAAGTCCTTCCTGGCTGGGCCTGGACTCGGCGTCAAAAAAATAGAGAATGATCATAGGGCGCTGTCTTATCTCGTTTAGGTCGTAGGTGGTTGCTTTGACGTCTTTGAGAGAAAACGTTGGCGCCATATCTCCCGGGGTAACCCGGCCAAAACACAGGGCGGGAACAACCACGATGGCCGTCATGGCAAGCAATGCCAGGGATTTCGTAAAACGTTTCATGCCTTTTTCCTCCAATATTTTAGGGGTTTCAATGTTAAATCCTTGTTTCATCAAAACACGAAAGGTGTTGTCACTCCATAGGAATCAACCTCACAAACAGCGGCGTTTCACGCTCTTCACGCAATTGGAGCTGTGCTTCCCATTCATAATAGTTGGGCAAGTTGAGGCGCACTTCGTGTTTGCCTGCGGGTAGATCCAGGTCGATCGGAGATTTTCCTTTAAAAGCACCACCAACAAATACTTGCGCTCCAGGCGGAGAACTTTCAACCTTGAGCAGGCCCACGGCGCCGACAGGCGCCGTGTTTTTCTGCGCCACAGAACCGTCAACGGTTTCGCCGGATTGTTTGGAAGCTTGTTGCGGCTCAGGGGAAAAATAGTAAAAAGCCCCCCCCAACGCCGCAACAACAAGTGCAATGCTTAATACCCATCCGGTTCTACGGGATTTCTTTTCATCGGGCGCCGGCGGCATCACCATGGTCTTGTCTTTGACGATGCAAACCTTCAGGGCCTGGGACAACGCCTTGCCTGTTTGGAAACGTCTGTCAGGGTCCTTATCAAGGCTTTTCAGGATCAAAAGCGACAGGGCAGGTGACGTACCAGGATTTGCCGTTGCCGGGTCAACAGGATCATCTTGTGTGATCGCCCTGAATATGGCTGCAAGACTATCGCCTCCAAAAGGCCTTTTCCCCGCACAAAGCTCATACAGGATGACACCCAAGGAGTACAGATCAGAACGCCCGTCAACGGTTTTTCCCATGACCTGCTCGGGAGACATATAGGCAGGTGTGCCGAGAATCTCTCCGGCCAGCGTCTGTTGAGGGGCTGTGGGGTCTTCAATGCGGGCGATGCCAAAGTCGGTGATTTTCACCTGGCCCGCGGATGTCACGATAATGTTGGTTGGTTTAATGTCTCTGTGGACAATGCCTTTCTGGTGCGCGTAGTCCACAGCCTCGGCCATCTGAACGCCCAGGTCGACGATACCGTCGAGGCCCGGTTTTTCATTGGCGATGAGGTCATTCAAAGGACTGCCCTCCAGGTACTCCATGGCAATATAAATGGTGTCATGGTCGTGTCCCACGTCGTACACCGTAACGATATTGGGATGGGATAATCTGCCGATGGCCTTGGCTTCCTTGAGAAAACGTTTTGCCAAATCTTCGCTGGTGACTCGGTCCGGACGCAACACTTTTAAAGCTACCATTCTGTCGATCTGCGGGTCATGGGCCTGGTACACCACTCCCATGGCGCCCCTGCCGACTTCCTTTACGATCTCATAGCGGCCGAAATTCATCACCCTCACATGTCTTTTGCGAATTCAACGATGGTCTCAAAAGGGATGAGAAAACCCACGGTATCCGTGCCCCGAAAGCGGCCTTTTACGACAGCCACCAGATTGCCTTCCACGTCAAAGACCGGACTGCCGCTGCTGCCCGGATGGATCTCCATGTTGACCTGCCACAGCGGCAGATCGTCCGCCTTTCTTGGTGGGCCATTGACGACGCCGGGGTATACGGTGCCCCTTAGATTAATCGGGCAGCCCACGGAATAAAGCCATTCGCCGATGCCCAGCAGGTTGCGTCCTTGGGCTACGGAGATGCAGGTAGCAAATGTTGTGTCAACATGAATAAAGGCCAAGTCGCGTCTGGGATCGGTTCTAATGATATTTCCCGTAAATTCACGACCGTCATAGAGAATTACGGTGATTTGCTCTAACCCCTTCAGGTCATGTGCTGTAGAGAGAATCAGTCCTTCTGTGTCGATAATAAAACCCGAAAACTGTATATTATTGTTTTCAAGTGTTGCTTTGAGACAAACGACGGATTCGAGTTTCGCGAGCACAGCGTTCGGGATAACCTGCCCAGGCTCTTCTCTTCTTCCGGCGTCCTCATGAGTTTCACCGTTTAAGTAGGCCTTGACGTGCTTGTTTAACGCTTCGTGTGGGGTCGTATCAGGTTTCCCGTTCTGTGTCCATGTGCTGTGAATTTGCGTGGCGAGGGGTGAACGTGGTTTGAGCAAAATTCGGGCTGTTTGATGTTCTTTTTGGGCTAACAACTCTTTTTCGCCGGTGTCAAAGCCTGTCCCGTCAATCCGAAAGCCACGTTGACCCAGCCAATCGGTGACGACTTTTTCCAGTTCGGCAATAGGCAAAGGATATTGTTGGACCCACGTGTCCGCATTGGCAACAGTCAAGGCACGCAAGCAGGAGAGAAATAACAACAGAAAGCAGAAACCCTTATTCATTGATCCGGCCATCACTGTTCAGATTCGGGGGCCTATGCGACATTCAACCATCCGGTTTTTCCCAAAGGTATCAGCGAGCAACAGACGCTACAAAGAAGAGCGACAACCCGTTATAATCTAGCACAGCATTGTCATTAGTGTAAAGCACTGAGTTCGCCCTGCTTGCAATCGGTATCATCATCAATCCGACTCAGATTTGGCGCTGAATTCAACAAACTCAATGTTCCCGGATATCTTCAACAAGATCCGGCTGTGCGGCTGCCGTCACCGCGAGGCGGTCGCACCGCTCGTTTTGGGGGTGGTGATTGTGTCCGCGCACCCAGGTAAACGTGACCCTATGGGTGTTGATTAGCACCAGCAGTTTTTTCCACAAATCCACATTCAGGGCTTTTTCTTTTTTGTTGCGCATCCAGTCGTTTTTCTCCCACTTCAGAACCCACCCTTTTTCTATGGCGTCTACGATATAGCGCGAATCGGTTACGACCGTCACATCGCAAGGCTCCGTGAGTTCGGAAAGACCGGCAATGACCGCCATTAATTCCATACGGTTGTTTGTGGTATCGGCGAAGCCGGCGGAGAGTTCTTTGGTTTGTTTGTCATATTCAAGAATAACCCCGTAACCTCCGGGGCCCGGATTGCCCGAGCAAGCACCGTCTGTATAGATAGTTACTTTTTTCATGAAAAGCATCTTTTTCAATAAAGGCGCAAACGTCAAGACAAAAACAAAACGCGGGGCCAGGCAAATCGTTGAAAAGGATTGGAGGAAAAGCAAAGAGACGGGGAAAACCGCCCCGCCCTTTGGAACAAAACGCCCCGCACGACAGCTTTTCATCCCGTGCGTCTGTTGTCCGCCAAGGTGTGTGCAATCCATTTTTTTGCGTGAAAACAATTAGCTATAGACTTAAGCGTGGGATTTGTCCGACCTTTGTAAAATGGCACAAAGATTGCCAAATAAAAAAATTGCACAGCCCAACAGCACATTGCCGATAAGCACACGGTTTTCTTGCTGATCTTGATTGTCGGCTTTAAGGGTGGCAAGAACCGTGTCGCTGCGACAAAACTGTATGCCCAAACTCAAAATCCAAAGGCGGACAATAGAGAGGAAGGAGGAGATGTATGGACACAAAAGAAAAAAAAGCGAACACGGGGAGCAAAGTCTCGGAACATGAAACCACCGAGTCTTTGTTGGAAGAAGGGCGGGTATTCCGGCCGCTGCCCCAACTGGTCGTAGATGCCAACTTGAACCCCAACGATTATGAAGAAGCCGTTAAAAAGGGGCGATACGATCTAGAGGGCTTCTGGGAAGACGCTGCCAAGGATCTGCACTGGTTTAAAAAATGGGACAAGGTGCTGGATCGTTCAGATGCGCCTTTTTTCAAGTGGTTTGTCGGAGGCAAGATTAACATTGCCTACAATGCCTTGGATCGTCACATCAGCAGCCACCGAAAAAACAAAGTGGCCATCATTCATGAAAAAGAAGACGGTTCCCGGGAACGGATGACCTATTTTGACCTGTATCGCGACGCCAACAAATTTGCCAATGTGCTCAAATCACTTGGCATAGTGAAAGGAGACCGGGTTGCGATCTACCTTCCCAACATTCCGGATATCGCCATTGTCATGTTGGGCTGTGCCAAGGTCGGCGCCGTTCACAGTGTGGTGTACGGCGGTTTCAGTGCTACGGCCCTTCGGGAGCGTATCAACCATGCCGAGGCCAGGCTGGTGATAACCGTGGACGGGTTTCAAAGAAACGGCAAGATCATCAAACTTAAAGAGGTGGTGGATGAGGCCATGACCAGCTGTCCCACTGTGGAAAATGTTGTGGTTGTAAAAAGGGCCGGTGTCGATATCGACATGACTGACGGCCGCTACCTGTGGCTTCATGACCTGATGGATGGAGAGTCCACCGAGTTCAATACCGTCGAGTTGGACGCGACAGATCCATTATATATTCTTTACACTTCGGGCACAACCGGCAAACCCAAGGGGGTGGTTCACTGCCATGGCGGTTATGCCGTGGGCATCAACCGAACCCTTAAATGGGTCTTTGATATTAAGGAGACGGACATTTTCTGGTGTGCTGCGGATCCGGGCTGGGTAACGGGCCACAGCTATATTATCTATGGGCCGCTTTGCGCAGGCACGACCACGGTCATGTACGAAGGCCATCCGATGTACCCGGGACCCGATCGGCTGTGGCAGATCATTGCAAAATACGGCGTCAATATTTTTTACACGGCGCCCACGACCATCCGAATGCTCATGCGGTTCGGATCCCAGCATCCCAAGAAACACGATCTTTCCACATTGAGGATTCTGGGTACGGTAGGGGAACCCATCAATCCCGAGGCGTGGGTATGGTATTACGACCACATCGGCAAACAGAACTGCCCCATCATGGATACGTGGTGGCAGACGGAAACCGGCATGTTTATGGTCTGTCCGACACCGTGTAATGTTCTCAAGCCGGGCTCGGCTTTTAAGCCTTTTCCCGGCGTGCACGTGGACGTTGTGGATGCCCATGGAGAGCCTGTAGAGGCAGGCAAGGGAGGCCACGTGGTTGTCAAGGAGCCATGGCCCGCCATGCTTCAGGGGCTGTATAAGGATTCGGACAAATACAAAGAGGTTTATTGGTCTAAGATTCCCGGCATGTATCTGGCCGGCGACATTGCCACCAAGGATGAAGACGGGTATTTTCGTTTCCAGGGTCGTTCCGATGATGTGCTCAGCACGGCTGGTCACCGTATCGGCACGGCTGAAATAGAAAGTGCGCTCGTAAGTCACAAATTCGTGGCGGAAGCTGCCTGCATCGGCGTGCCCGACAAGATTAAGGGCGAGGTTGCCAAGCTGTTTGTAACCTTGAAAGAAGGGGTGGAAGAAGACGAGGCCACCTTGGTAAACGCCCTCAAGGCCCACGTTCGAAAAGAGCTGGGGCCCATTGTCGTGATCCGGGACTTTGAATTTACCGACAAACTTCCCAAAACCCGAAGCGGCAAGATCATGCGCCGGGTGCTCAAAGCACGGGAACTGGGATTGAAGGAGGGCGACTTGTCCACTCTTGACGACTAGTTTTTTTCTGTGGGGTTCTAGAGAACGTCGTCCCGGCAAAAACGGATAAAGAACTCCGGCCCCGGGGTGAACAACGTTGAATCATCTTGTATAGGATGGTATGGTCCGCCCATCACTATTCGGTGATGGGCGGACAAAAATGACTTTTTCGACCCCGCGCCTGGGTGGTGAACAGGTTTTTTTTCTGGTTCATCCGGTTAAAGCATACTTGAGGGACAGCCGTGTGTGTCAACAGCCGGCTATTTTGGTATCAACAGGCAAAAACTCGCTCATAAGTGCGCGTAGGGGCGAACCTGATCCAAGCCGGTAAAATCAAAGGACTGACAAGAACGACCCGTTTACCCTGTTGCCCCACGCATGGATTGGGCCCGCCCCAACGCGCTCTAATTTGCTCAGACAGTTTGCCGGTTGACACCAAAACACCCGACTTCGTGGAAGATTGAAGGAGTACGCTTTAACCGGATGAACCTTTTATCGCAACTTGCAGTTGTTTAGAATAAGGTCAAGTTTTTTTATTCTACGAACCAGCAGGATAATCCTGCTATGGCCGGTGTTTTCCGACGAAATCGGCATATAATTCGAAGTATGCTGAATTGGGCTTTGTCCAGAAAAATTGCAGACCGAACCCAATTGAGCCCAACTCAGCATACAATCTTTACCGTTGGGGCTACCAGAATGGATTAGTAGTGGTATCTCAGTTGAGCGATATGAATTGCATCTTCGGAAACTTTATAGATAAATCTGTGCTCGTCTGTTATTCGCCTGGACCAGTAGCCAGAAAGAGCATGTTTTAAGGCCTCAGGTTTGCCAACGCCCTCAAAAGGATTACGCATAGTTTCCTTAATGAGGGTATTGATACGTCGAAGAATTTTTTTATCAGTTTGTTGCCAATAGATGTAATCGTCCCAGGCATGATCAGAAAAAATGAGCTTCACTCTACCAGCTCCTTTTCAACCCCGGTGCCATTTTCAAGTTGGGCGATTGACTCAATCAGCCGTCTCATGTTTTTCGGGGACCGTAAGAGGTAGGCTGTCTCTTCAAGGGCTTCAAAGTCCTCAAGGGACATAATAACAACAGAATTCGATGATTTTCGGGTCACAATCACCGGAGTACGGTCACTACAAACTTTATCCATTGTTTTCGCAAGGTTTTGCCTTGCTGTTGTATAGGTGATAGCTTCCATTTCTTTGTACCTCCTGTACGGAATATTGTACATGTTGATGCCGGATTGTCAAGCTGATTTTCTTGCCCCAACATGAAAATTCACCGGACCCAAAAAGCCGGGCCGGTGATTTAGGACGTTGGCGTACCCACGGCATTCGGAAACAATCTCTTGATTTATATGGCATTTAGCAATACATTCAAAGATACAATAGGAGGTACGCTTATGGGTAAGCTATTAAATATCATTCCAGTGAGCGATTTAAGGCAGGATGCCGCTAAGATTTTGAAAAATTTACGAAACAATAAAAAACCTTTCATTATTACACAAAGGGGACGGGCAGCTGCGGTAATGATCGATGTACAGGCGTATGAAAAATCTGAGCATGAAAAAGAGATCTTGCGTCTTTTAGCCAAAGGAGAGAAGGAAATAGAAATAGGTGACGGATATGATTTGGATTCGGTTTTTTCTGAAGCCGCCCTGCTTCTAACCAAGGATCCCTCATGAAGGTACGCTTTACCCCTTCAGCCCGAACGCAGTTTCTTTCCGCCCTTTCATATATTCGACACGATAAACCATCGGCGGCAACCCGTTTTCGAGATTGAGCCGAAAAAACGCTGCAAAGGCTTGAGGATTTACCTGAATCAGGAAGAATCATACCAGAGTTTCCAGAACTTCCATACCGAGAGGTGAACATATCCCCGTATCGGTTTTTTTATAGAATCAAAAAAGATGTAGTTTGGATCGTTGCGGTTTGGCATGGCGCCCGGCTTCCAAAGGAGCCGGCGAGATGACCGCCAACCAACGCATTCATGCGGACACCAAACGCAATCGGCCCTGTTTTTCAAGCCGAAGCAGTTGTTTCCGGTGCCTTTGCCAAGTGCTTGTTTGCGCTTGGTGCCGGCGATGCGTGTGTGAGGATAAGAGATGATAAAAATAGAAGAAAACTACCAACGTATTATTGATGATAGGCGTCTATTCGACATTCGATTCTGGCAATCACAAGGAGATCTTGCTATTTTTGAGGCAGTAACGGAAATGTTAAACGACTATTTTTTGTTACGAGGGAAAAATGCTGACGAGTCCAGACTTCAAAGATCTATTGAAAATTTTCAAAAGGCATAAAATTCGATATCTTATTGTAGGTGGCTATGCGGTAATGAAATATAGTGAACCTCGATTTACAAAAGATCTCGATGTGTTTATAGCGTCTGACCGAGAAAATGCTAAAAATGTTTTTTCGGCATTGAAAGAGTTTGGTGCACCCATGGAAAATCTTACTCCTGATGATTTTGCTCATGAGCATCTCCGAGACAATTTGCCTTATTGGAAGCAGGAGGACACCGATATTGTCATAGCAGGAAAGGCAATTAAAGACACAAACGATCTTTTATGATGGAGGGTGGAAAGTTGAACGATAGAAAACACGTTGTTTAAACATGAAATAATAGGAGAATGAAATGAAGGCAGAATTTACAGCAATTATTGAAGCAGCACCCGAGGGAGGCTTTTGGGCTATCTGCCCGGAGGTGCCTGGCGCCAATGGACAGGGCGATACGATTGAGGAAGCTAAGGCCAGTCTTCGACAGGCTATTGAGTTGATCTTGGAGGATCGCAAGGCTGACATTCTTCGGGGGCTACCGGAAGACGCTATTCAAGACACGGTGATGATTGGATGAAACGACGAGAGTTGGAGCGAAGGTTAAGGATCGCGGGTTGCTATTTGAAACGGGAAGGAGCCTCCCATTCACTTTGGATTAATCCGAAGAACGGGGCGATAGAAACTGTCCCCCGGCACTCCGAGATCAAAGAACCATTGGCAAAGAAGATTTTGAAGAATCTCAATGCAGATTGATTGATGACCGAACAAGCGGTTTCACAAAGGACCGCTCCTACCTCGCGGCTTGTGAACCGCAGCGCCGTTCGCACCGGGACGTCGACATGGATTTTCTTTCCGCGTTCGAGCGAATCGTAGTGGCGAGTGATTTGCTCAAGATCGTTGAGAGAGCCGGCGACATGGCCCAGAAGAAACGTTAAAAGGAGATTGTCATGTTCAATCCGGAGTTCCTCTTAACCTCCCTAATTGTGGTCCTGGTTCCCGGAACCGGAGTGATCTATACGGTATCCACCGGCCTTTTTCGTGGCCGGCGATCAAGCATCGCCGCCGCATTTGGTTGTACGGCGGGGATCATCCCGCACCTATCGGCCAGCGTACTCGGGCTGTCTGCCATCCTTCATATGAGCGCTGTTGCTTTTCAGTGCATCAAATTCGCAGGTGTCCTCTATCTGCTCTACCTAGCATGGTCGATGTGGTATGAAACAGGGGGCATCAGGTTCGACTCCTCTGCCTCGAAGCACAGCTTCACGCAGATTGCCCTCAGGGGGTTCTTGATTAACATCCTCAACCCCAAGCTGTCGATTTTCTTCTTGGCTTTTCTGCCGCTTTTCGTCTCCGCAGGGGCGGCATCGCCTATGCTCGAGATGATACTTCTTAGTCTTGTTTTCATGGCCATGACGCTGGTTATTTTCATTCTGTACGGCATTGCGGCGAATGGGTTTAGTAGGCACGTGACAAGCTCACCGAGGTTGGTTCTCTGGCTCCAACGCTCATTTGCAGCCATATTCGCAGCACTTGGGGTAAAGCTGGCAATGGCTGACCAATAGCCCGGCTGGTAGCTTCGCATAAGCATACAGTGGAAGGGATGCGATGAAGCTCGGCATTTTTTCTGATAATATCCTTGGTGCGCCGCTCACCGCCATGTTCTGCATTTGCTTCGAGGAAGATCGCAAGAATGATAAAGAGATATTTCGATGACTTGAATATGGTTATCGCTACCTGATTGCATGTCAGAATTCCATGATGCCGGGGCTCAAGTGATGATCAATTCCCGGCATCACGAAACCATGCACCGGATTACTATTCCGCTATCGCTTTATAGCAACAGGCGACAGAGCCATGACGGATTCAGTCAGATGTGCGGTTTGAGTTTGTTTTTGTGGATGAAGAGGACTTTGAAAAATACAAACCTGCTTCATTCAGGCAATTATTTGACAACTTCCAGGAATACAAAGAGGAAACATAACCAAGCGCTGCACTGGATTTTTACTCCGCTCCGCTTCGTAAAAACAAGTTGTTTCGGCACGTAAAGCCGTGCGTAGTGAGGTGAAACAATATGAAAGCGAAATATGATTTTAGCAAGGGCAAGCGTGGTGCCGTGCTCCCTCAAGCGGGTAATAAAGTTCGGATAACCATCAGACTAGACCGTGATATTGTCGATTGGTTCCGTTCCAAAGTTGAGGAACAAGGTGGGGGGAATTACCAGTCGATGCTAAATGACGCTCTCAGAAAGCACATTGAACACCAAGATCAACCCCTTGAAGAGGTTCTCCGTCGTGTTGTACGGGAGGAGTTACGCTCATCTCAATAAGTAAGGTCTATGGCGAACCTTTGCATGCACCAGACCGGAAGGGACGGGCGATTACATCTTCGAAAACGAACGGCAGAGCTTCTGTACCAAAAAAGGCCGCTCCCTGGAGCTTGAAAGCGTGTTCCACGAATGTACGCCGGGTCGCAGCAAAATCGCTGTAAAGGTGGTGGATATCTTCGGCAACGACACCATGACGATTGTTGATGTGAATGTATGAATCCGCAGATTACGCAGATGAGCGCAGATGCTGCTAACCGGCAAAAAAGGCCTGAAGTAGGCAGAATTTTCCTTTCGTCGTTCACTATTGACCAGGAACGCCTGCTTTCTCAAATAAAGACGCTTCGGCTATTTCCCCGTTTTTTTTAAAAAGCCTAACATCTTTAAAAAACAATAAAAGTATCGTATTTATATCGACTGTTTATCAAGTTTCCCGTCCAGGAATGATGCCGCAGTTTTCTATGGCACCGCCATTGCACAGTCCCTGTTTCAGCGAAAATACAGGAGGGCGATAGCATTGTACCCCGGCATTAATCAGGTGGTTAGAGGTTGTCGAATACAGGAGCACCGGCTTGAAACAATCGCCAATAATCTTGCCAATGCCAATACCACGGGATTCAAAAAAGACATCCTTTCTTTTGATCATTGGTTGCGTGTCCACCAGAAAACCAACCTGGCGCAGGGCAATATGCGGCACACGGGAAACGCCGTGGATATCGCTTTGTCGGGAGAAGGCTTTTTCAAGGTCAGTACACCGGAAGGAATACGATACACGCGGGACGGAAGGTTTTACGTGAACGCCGAGGGCCAATTGTCCACCACTGGCGGCCATCCGGTATTGGGCGAAAGCGGGCCCATTTCTATCCAGGGCACGGACATCAGCGTTGACGACTACGGAAAAATATCCGTGGATGGAGAAGAGGCGGATACGGTGGCCGTTGTCTCTTTCCCGAGACCCGAACTTCTTCGGAAGCAAGGCGAGTCAAGTTTTATATACCATGGCGACGACGGGGAAGAACCCAGGCCGCAGGAAACCTTGGTTAAACAGGGATATGTTGAAGAATCCAACGTGGCCGTGACGCAGGAAATGATCACGATGATCGAAACACTGCGACATTTCGAGTCTTATCAAAAAGTACTACAGACGTTTGACGAAACAGATGCCAAGGTCATCAACGAGGTCGGCAAACTATAGTCTGGAAATCAAGGAGGAAGCCGATGTTAAGAGGATTATGGACGGCTGCTTCGGGCATGGCGGCCCAACAGATGAACGTGGATGTTATTGCCAACAATTTGGCAAACGTGAACACGGCGGGTTTTAAAAAAAGCCGGTCGGATTTTGCGGATCTGATGTACCAGACCCTTCGTTTGCCCGGGGCTACTACTGCAACGGGCAACCAGCAACCGACAGGTATTCAGATCGGCATGGGCTGCAAGCCCATGGGTGTGGCGAAAATGTTTTCCCAGGGAGATTACAACCAGACCGGCAACGAACTGGATCTAGCCATTGAGGGAAAGGGCTTCTTTCAGTTGTTGAGTAATGACGAAGAGGTGTATACACGCGCCGGAAATTTCCGAATAGATAGCGAAGGCTATGTTTGCAACCCCGCCGGCGACAGACTCCAGCCGGAGATCAGTGTCCCGGCGGACACCGTTTTCATCTCCGTTGATTCCAATGGCAGGCTGACAGCCTTTGGCGCGGGAAATGACGAGTTGGCCACCGCGGACATCAAATTGTACACCTTTATCAATCCTGCCGGACTCTACAGTGCAGGGAGAAATCTGTTAAAAGCCACCGAGGCGTCCGGAGAGGCCACGGAAGGCGATCCGGGCAGGGACGGCGTTGGAACGGTGTCTCAAGGCTATCTTGAAATGTCCAACGTGAACGTGGTCGAAGAGATGGTTTCCATGATTACGGCTCAGCGGGCCTATGAGACCAACTCCAAGGCGATTCAGACTGCCGATCAGATGCTTCAGATGGCGAACAACATTAAACGATAATGCAATCCCGGAGATGCATGCATGAAAAACACCCAACGCGTGTTGATCGTATATTTCAAAGCGGCCGGCCTTATGATGACGATCGTTGCCCAATGGACGATCCTCAGTTTTTCTGTGGCTTGGGCACAAACGGCGCCGCGTATTGTTGTCAGCGAAGACTCTTGGATTAAAGGTGATAAGGTTTACCTTAAAGACGTGGCGACCATTGAAGGGACACCCGACCAGCAAAAACGGCTCGGAATGATTCATTTGGCTTTTGCGCCGAGTCCCGGAAAAGACAAAACGCTTCATGGTTCGTGGATCGTCTCCAAGATTCGTTCTGATAAATGGTCGCCGGGCGACGTCGTCTTGAAAATACCGGAGTACGTCCGGGTGCGTAGGACCTCTCAAATCATAGACGAAGAGAGGCTCTTTCGTCTTTATGCTGATTTTATCGCCCAAAAACTGGAAATCCAAAGGGACGACTACGACATTCTACGTTTCAAGGTGATCGGCAACGGGCCGATTCCGGAGGGAGACTGTGATATTGAAATCACCAACCGAAAGGATGGCGCCCTTATGGGGTATGTGCGTCTTTCCGCCGTTGTCCGGGTAAATGGGGAGCGGGAAAGACGCCTGATCCTGTCCGGTTGGATTGATCGCTTTGAACCTGTGGTATGCACCCTTGAACCCCTAGAGCGCGGTGCTATTCTTACCGGAGACGAGCTGTGCCTTGAAAAACACAATATCGCCAAGCTTCCAACCAATGTCCTTACCTCCCTGGAAACCCTCGTGGGCATGAGACTGAAACGCTCAGTAGATGCCGGTACGGTGTTGTCGGCCAGCGCTGTTGACGTTCCGCCCCTTATCGATAAAGGGGATCGGGTGACGATTGTTGTCGAATCGTTTTCGATCAGGGTTACAGCCCTGGGGGTTGCCAAAGACAAAGGGTCGGAAGGCGATTACATCCGCGTCGAAAACCTGATGAACAATATGGAGATTGTGGCCTCTGTCGTTGATGGTTCCACGGTCAGAGTGCACTTCTAAGGAGTGGCAGATGATGAGACTTGCGATATCAATATGGATGATGTCCATTCTGTTGGGTGCGGTATTCCTTTCCGGTTGTACGACCATGCCTTCTCAGAGAAAACAACTGGAGGTCCATACGACGGACATCCAAGGACACGAATTTGAAATCCTGGAGGCTTCCATACCTTCTGAGGGGGCCCTGTGGGCGGACGGAACGTGCAGGGGGCTTTTTTCCGACATGAGAGCCATGCAAGTCGGGGATTTGGTCTCGATAAGAATTTCGGAAAAGCCCAAAGGAGAACTGTCCGCCAAAACACAAACGAGTCGCGATTCGAGTATTGAAGCAGGGATCCCCAATTTTTTGGGCATCATGGAGACGTATGGTCAAAATCACAGCCTTGATCCGAGCAACATGTTCAAAGCGAACATGGGCAACAGCTTTACGGGAAATGGATCGAATAGTCGCGACGGCGAATTGATTGCCTACGTTACCGCCAGAGTCGTTCAGGTGTTGTCAAATGGGAACCTTCGGATTGTCGGCAGGCAAGAGATCAGGGTGAACACGGAAACCCAACATATTACCGTCTCAGGTATTGTTCGGCCCGAAGACATTAACACGAACAATGAGGTCCAATCGACCTATATTGCCGATGCCAGAATAGAATACGGAGGTCGGGGTTCGATAGCAGATAAGCAACAACCGGGGTGGTTGATGAGAGGGCTTGATAAAGTATGGCCGTTTTAGTGATTGTTCATCAGTCATCGGCATAGGGTCACCGGCAACGGTTGGGCCCTTTAGAGGTTAAAAAAAAGGGTCGTAACGATTGAGACATCATACAAGGATAAAACCGATGAAAGCACTCAAAAAAGCGACGATGGTCCTGATCGCGGCAGCCGTGCTGCAACTTTTTGCCCATCAAGTCTTTGCCGCCAGGATAAAAGACATGGCATCGATCAAAGGGGTCAGGAAGAATCAGCTTGTCGGCTATGGTCTTGTGGTCGGCCTTAACGGCACGGGAGATAAGTCGGGGACGGGTTTTACGTTTCAGTCTTTATCCAACATGATTGAGCGCTTGGGGATTCATGTGGACAAGTCGAGCATATCCGTCAAAAACGTGGCGGCTGTGATGGTTACCGCGGATATTCCGCCCTTTGCAAAGATTGGAAACAAGGTCGATGTCCTGGTGTCTTCGATCGGCGATGCCAAAAGTCTTCAAGGGGGAACACTCTTGTTGACCCCGTTGCGGGGCGTGGATCGTAACGTTTATGCCCTGGCCCAAGGTCCGGTAGTTGTCGGCGGTTTTTCCGCTGAAGGAAGCGCCGGCGGGGGCGTAACCAAAAACCATCCCACCGTAGGCCGGATCTCCGGTGGGGCGATGGTAGAGCGAGAAATCACCGTATCGGTTCAAGGCAAAGAAGAACTCTTTATTGCTTTGGACAGTGCCGATTTTACGACGGCGGTCAGGGTTTGTGATGCCATCAACACGCGCTTTGGCGAAGTGATGGCCACGACGGTAGATTCGGGCACACTCAGAATGCAAGTGCCGGAAAACTACCGCCAACGGGTCGTTGAGATGGTTGCCATGTTGGAAAACCTGGAAGTGATTCCGGATACTGCAGCCAAGGTGGTGGTCAACGGCAGGACGGGTACCGTGGTCGTAGGCGAAAACGTAAGAATTTCAACTGTTGCCGTAGCCCACGGGAATATCAGTGTGGTCATAAAGGAAAATACCTGGGTATCGCAGCCGGCCCCCTTTGCTCCCGGTTCGCCGGAGGGCTCGGGCACGGGGCAGTATCAGCCGGAAGACGGGGCCGTGGTGGCTCCCGGCGGGCAAACAGTCGTTGTCCCTGATTCGGACGTCACCGTTGAAGAAGAAAAGAACCGGTTGATTCTGCTTCCCAGCGGCACCACCATCGGGGAATTGGTCCGTGCCCTAAACGCCATAGGGGCAACCCCAAGAGACTTGATCAGCATTTTTCAGACACTGAAAGCCGCCGGTGCGCTTCATGCCCAACTGGAGTTGCTATAAGCCATGATCGATCTATTGGCAACGCATAGTATTGCGCACACAGGCCGGCCCGTAACCTGGAAGGGGAATGGCAAGACGGTCGAAGAAAGCGGACTCAGGAAGGCTTGCGCCGAATTCGAGTCGATTTTTATTCACTATATGCTGCGCGCAGCGCGAAAGGCTCTGCCGGAAGACGGGCTTTTTGATCGAACCAACGAAAGCAAGATCTACAAGTCTATGATGGATGAACAGTTGGCCCATGTTGTCACCAAAGGACGGGGCGTGGGGCTTGCAGCACTTCTCTACGACGGATTGAGTGCGGCGGAAGCCAAGGCCCCGGTCGATGTTTCACAATACGCGTAATCCTCTGGATCCTCATAGGGGGTAGGTGCTCAGACAACAGGGTTTATGAAATAATACGAGGAGAGGTCGCAGACGGGGACATTTTAGCGGCCGGCTGATTCTACCGATAACGACGGTATGGCGCTTGAAAAAGAGGGATAGCCCATGGAAACCAAATTTCAGAATCTCGAAGATCTATTTTATAAAAAGTTAATTTTATATCAGGAGCTTAAGGAATGTCTGGAGGAAGAGCGGGGATTTTTGGTTGAGGCGGACATGGACGCTTTATGGGATATTTCAGATAAAAAACAAGCCATTGTCCCGCGCATTGAGGCTATTCGGGAAAAGATGCTTTTGACCCTGTCGGAGGCATCCATCCACTACCGGCCGGGTGGCCCGGACTTTTCTTTGACGACCGTGCTCTCGCTTATTCCCGAGCGATACCGAGAGCGTTTCAGGAAACCTTACCTATCCTTGGTAAAACTGAAAACAGAGGTTCGACAACGAAGCCGGGAAAACAAACATTTTGTGGAAAAGAGTCTTGATTTTCTCGACGAACTCATTGGAATCCTCGCCAGTGCGGGAGGATCCGATAATACGTATACCGATGGCAGGGTTTCTTCGAACAGAAGCCATGCCAACCTTTTGCTGCACAAAGAGGCATAGATTATGAGCGGTATTGGAATGATATTGGACATTGCCAAAGGAGGGCTCGCGGCACAGAGCTACGGCTTGGACGTAACCGCACACAACATTGCCAATGTGAACACCGATGGTTATTCCAGACAACGCGCGGTATTTGAGACCAATGATCCTTATCTTTTCGGCGGGGCATTGTTGGGACGTGGGACCAACGTCTCTGATGTGGTGAGAATCAGTGACCAATTCATTGACAATCAGATGGCGGGTCAAAAAGCGGATCTGTCCGCTTCCGTGGAGATGGAAAACTACATGAAGGTCCTGGAAGGATTGTTCAATGAAAACTCCGATTCCAGCATCAGCAGCATGCTGTCCGGGTTTTGGAACCTGTGGCACGATGTGATCAACAATCCATCCGGAGATGCCGAACGAATGGCGCTTTACGAACACAGCATTTTTCTGGCGGAGCAATTCAACGCGGTCGATGCCGACTTGACACAGCTTCAAAGGGATTTGACCGGTGCCGTGAGCGCAGCCGTAGGAGACATCAATCGGATTACCAGTGAGATCGGGGAACTCAACAATCAGATCGTGGGCATGGAAGTAGGCAATATCGCCAATGACTTGAGAGACAAACGAAACTTTCTGGTTTGGCAGCTGTCCGAATACCTGGATGTGAAAAGTTTTGAACAGAATGACGGATCGCTTACCGTTATCACGGCCAAGGGTTGCGTTCTGGTGACCGGAAGAGATAACTACGAATTGAGCCTCAATGGCAGTGCTGTGGAGTGGACCAGTTCGAGCGGGTCTGCAGTGGATATTACGGATTACCTGACCACCGGGAAACTGGGAGGATGGTTGGATGTCCGCGACGAAATTATTGCCAAGTACAAGTTGGACCTGGGGTCGTTGGCCGAAGAATTCGTTTGGGCCGTCAACCGGCAACACAGCCAGGGGGTAGGGCTCGCGGGGTTCAGCTCTGTGACGGGGACGTATGCCGCTACAACGCCAGGCGATGCCATCACTGCCTCCGGGCTGGACTATCAGGGCAAGGTGGACGACACGAACCAAACATTCCAGATTTGGCTCTTTGATGCCAATGGGGATCCTTATGATTCTGACGGTGTTACGGCCGGACTTCAAGGAAATCCCGTTACGATTACCGTGACGGCCGGCATGACGGTCAATGAATTGGTAGCGGCTATTGACGCGGAGAACGGTGTTCAAGCGTCTATTGATGCACAGACAAACCAAGTAACCATCGGAATCGATACAGGCGTCCCCACGCTGGGATCTCTCGCCTTTGCGAATGACGCTTCTAATGCCCTGGCCGCCCTTGGCATCAACACCTTTTTCACGGGCGCAACCGCCGGAGGCATGGGGGTGAACAGCCTGATCGGCACGAACAAAAACTATATTGCTGCCGCCCAGGTTGATACCACAGCCGCGTCATCGAGCTATGGATCATTTGCTGCGGGGGACAACACCAATGCTCGGGCCATTGCCGATCTGCAGCATGCCTCTCAGACCATATCGCAATGGACGGTGGACAGGGTCGAGGGCAACACCGAGGGCAGCGTTACGGCCACCATGGAAGACTACTTTCATTCCATGGTGAGTTCCATTGGGATCAAGTCGGCCAGTGTTTCCAGGGCCAAAAGTTTCAATGCAGTCATGACGACGAAACTGGAAGGCGTGCGAGACAGCATCTCTGCGGTGAACCTAGATGAAGAAATGACCAACATGATAAAGTTTCAGCATGCCTACACGGCAGCCGCAAAACTGATCAGCGTTGCCGATGAGTTGCTCACATCGTTGCTTGCCACGAAATAGACATGAAAGGACTCAAGGCTCATGAGGGTGGCCAACAAATCCATTTATGATTCGATTCGGTTTCAATTGGGAAACATTACGGACGAATTGGCGAAAGCCAACGAAGTCGTTTCTACCACAAAACGAATCAACCATCTTTCCGACGATCCGGTTGGACTCAATCAGGTCCTCAATATCAAATCGTATTTGTCGAATATCGATCAACTGAATCGAAACATCGGCATGGGAAAGTCCTGGATGGTCTCCGGCGAGAGTGCACTGACAAGCGTTGAAAATTTACTCGCTGATGCCAAGGCGCTATGTGTCCAAATGGCCAGCGCTACTGTTGGGTCCGACCAAAGAAGCTCGGCGGCATTGAATGTGCAAAACATCCTGGATGAAATAGTATCTCTTGCCAATACACAAATAAACGGCCGCTATATTTTTGCCGGGACGGACACAGGCAATACGCCCTTTGATTCGAATGGAACCTACAGTGGAAACAATCATTCCTTAACCATCAAAACGGGCAAGGATGCAACGGTTGAGGTGGGAAACGACGGAGAAGCCGTCTTCAAATCTACCGGGAATGATATATTCCAGACCCTCACAGATCTGGTTGCGGCCTTACAGGCCAATGACATCGGCGTTATACAGGCCGCCATAACCAACCTGGACAATCACTCTACTCATATCCAGAGCAAGATCTCGGATATGGGCTCCAAAATGCTTCGCATGGAAATGAAGCAAAATATCCTTCAAGACGTTAAGCTGGCCAATACGGAACGGATGTCCAACCTTGAAGATGCCGATATCGCGGATGCTATTATGGTGTTGAAGGCCAAAGAAGTGGCTTATCAGGCTGCACTGACCGCATCTTCCAGGGTACTCAAGGTGAGCCTGGTCGATTATGTGTAATCAGCGCGCGGGGCGGTTTCCCCGGCAAGGTTCGAACCGCCTTGATCGCCTTGAAGCGGAACCGGCCGGTTTCAAGGAGGCAAAAGATCCGCTCGGCGTGCCGGGAAGCCCCTTGCCGCTCAATGGGGTGGGATGTGCACGGCAGGTTTTGCGCCAGGGAGGGCGCCATGCTTATTTTGACAAGGAAGTCGGGTGAAACGATCACTGTCGGCGATCATGTTGTTGTTCATATCTTGGATGTCAGGGGCGCGCAGGTGAAGATCGGCATTGATGCGCCCGAGGGCATCCCAGTGCATCGCGGGGAAATTTATGAAAAAATTCAACAGGAAAACAGGTTGGCTGCCACTGTCGAACCATTGGATTTTGAAGTGGCCGCCGGACTCTATGAACCTGGAAGCGGGAAGTAGAACCAGGCGGTGGGGGTGCGTCCGTGAAATGTGATACCACAAGATTCGGTACGTTGGACATATCGGAAGACAGGATCATTGCCATGCCCAAAGGGTTTGTGGGCTTTCCGAAAAAAACGCGATTTTGCATGATTCACCACAAAGAAAATTCGCCGTTTTTCTGGTTCCAATCCGTCGATGACCCTGCCTTGGCGTTCGTGATTACCAACCCGTGGCTTTTCAAGCCTGATTACAAGGTAGACTTGAAAGTGGCAAATCAGATCATGGAATGGGACCGACAGGGCGAAACAGTGCCTCTCGAGTGCTATGTCGTCGTGACGATTCCCAAAGGATCCCCGGAAAAAATGACTGCCAACCTCATTGCCCCCGTTGTGATCAATACCGACACCTGTGAAGCCGTGCAGATCGTATTGCCGGATGCATCGTATTCTCACAAATACCCTTTGGTGAGAAAAGAGGCTTCATGACCACGCCGTTTTTATTGAGACAACCCATGCAGTACCCAAAACATATGCCATGTTTGGCGTTCGGTTCCATGTCAAAAAGCCACGTCCTTCGGCCGTAGACGATAAAAGCGTCCATTTTTTTCGTTTCGGCTATATCTTATCGTTGCGTGACACAGCGCATTGTTTCAGCTTTTCTTGATATAGCAGACAGGCATTGCCGGAACTCTGTCGAACAACGACCGACGGGAATATCTTACCCTTAAACCCTAAGGCACGACATCCGTGGGGAAATCGCTTGTCCCAGGTGACTTGATAGTGACGGCACTTGTGGCAATCCCTGTATGGTGTTTTGGTGCGAGAAGATATCATTTCAAGAACCCACCTTTTTCCCAGACGTCTCGACCTTTGCTTTTCGACAATTTCACAAAACGCTTACCGCTGCCCTTGGAGCCTATTGCCGTCAAGAATCCGGCAATGGCTCAGGTGCCGGAATTTGCCTATCCCTCTTGGTCATGGGTGTCCGGACGAAAACCGCCGGTCAGGCAAAATCCGGATGTCGAAAACCGTGACCGAAAAAATCCGGTTTTGGGCCGAGCGCTAATTATTCAGAATCCATGCCAACAATGCGCTGTCTTGTAAACAAAGCCGGGGCCTCCGGACCCGGATGTTTACTGGTTTTTTGCTGATGAAACGCCTTGTTTCGGCCGGCTGTTGTTGGTGGTTGCCGAATGGCGAATGTCCTGAAATACCGGTTGGATGGATATTCGTATTGACATCAAACGTAAAAATACAATATAAAAAATACCGTTATTGACACATTCATTCGATTCGGAGACTTAAAGAACGCAATGGAACGGGTGCTCTTGTTGAACGCAACTTTCGAGCCTTTGAAGGTGATCGATTGGAAGCGTGCTGTTCGACTCCTTACGTTGGGAAAGGTGGAAGTGCTGGAGGAATATGATAGAGAAATCCGTTCGATAACCTTTGCCATCCGACTTCCATCCGTGCTGCGGCTCCTGCGATTTGTCCGGTACAGAAAAAAAGAGGTCAAATTTTCCAGGCTCAATATTTATGCCAGAGACGGGTTTCGGTGCCAATATTGCGGAAAAGGATTTGAATCCAAGGAGCTGTCTTTCGATCACGTGGTCCCCAGAAGGTACGGCGGAAAGACGGAATGGACCAATATTGTTACGGCCTGTTGCCGGTGCAATCGGAAAAAGGGCGGCAGGACCCTCAAGGAGGCCGGGCTCAAACTTTTGAAGAAACCCAAAAAACCTGCCTGGGTACCGTTTATGATGGTGACCATCGGCCTCCAGAGTGTTCCCCACACCTGGCGAGACTATCTGTATTGGAACGCCGAACTGGGAGAATAACGGCGACTTGCCAAGCCTCAGCACAAATTTTCAAATGATCTAAACCTGTTGGGCCGGACGGTCATCGGTGGGCATCATGGAGAATAACGGCGACTCCGCGCAGTCTTCATGGTCGGGATTTGCGTTACGAAGATTTGCGTGGAGTACCCCATCCGCCCCCTCCAGGGGTATGGATAACAATCCGTTGCCCTTTTTTTGCCCTGATTGTGCAGCGTCCCGGCAAGATTGTTTCCGTGCCGTCTTCACGTATCCATAGATTGAGCCCCTGTTGCCCATCACCGCCTCCACGTATTCCCTTGGGGGCGAAACGTCTTCTTTCCGATTGAATGGATACCTCGGCATCCTCCAGAAGCAACAACTCCCTTACCATTCCCATGCCTCCTGGGTGTATCCCTGTTCCCCCGGACCCGTGTCTGAGCTCTGTTTTCAGGATGCGGACCGGATAGGTATTTTCCAAGGCTTCTACAGGGGTGTTTGCCGTGTTGGTCATGTGGACCTGCACGCCGTCGGCGCCCCGGGATCTCGGGGTTGCGCCCATGCCTCCGGCAATGGTTTCGTAATACGTGTTTGCAGACCAGCCGATGGCGAGGTTGTTCATCGTGCCCTGTGCCTGGGCCGGGATGATTTCAGGAAGCAGGTCTTTCAAAGCAAGCAGGATTACATCGACGATTCTTTGGGACGTCTCTACATTGCCGGAACTGACGGCCGCAGGAGGTCGAGGGTTGAGTAGTGAGCCTTCAGGGACTATGATGCGCACGGTTTCATAGCATCCGTGGTTTGGCGGTATATCCGGCGGGAGCAGACATCTGACGATATAGTAAACGGCCGACCGCGTTACCGAGGGCGGTGCATTGGCATTTCCAGGGCTTTGCGGGGCGGTGCCCGAAAAATCGACTTCGAACAGTGCGCCTTGTAAACGCACTTTTGCCGTAATCGGCACGGGCAGATCTTCTCCGTCCAGGTAATCTGTTGCTTTTGCCGTACCGTCCGGCAGGGCTGAGAGGTATGTAACGGCCTTGGCGCCGGAGTACGCGATAATGGCTTCAACAAACCGGTCAAATTGGGTTTCCCCGTAGCGATCAATAAAATCGCGGCATCGAGCCGTGCCCAAGCAATTCGCACCGATCTGCGCGTGCAGGTCCCCAAGGCGTTCCCGGGGATTTCTGGTTTCTCTTTTGAAAAGGCTGATAACCTGTTTCCGGATCGTATCGCCTCTGACCAACAGGGTAGGGGGAATCACAATACCCTCGTCAAAGAGTGTGCTGGAAAACCCAGGCATCGAGCCCGGCGTTTTTCCGCCCACATCGGCATGGTGGGCCCGGTTCACCGCATAGCCCTTAAGCTTTCCCTTCCAGAAAAAAGGAGCGATCAGGGTGATGTCGGGTAGATGGGATCCACCACGGTAGGGGTCATTGACGATAATCTGGTCCCCGGGCTCCAGTTCAGGAAAATCCGTTGCTGCGGCCTCTACGGCGCTGGGCATGGCGCCCAGATGAACGGGGATGTGCTCAGCCTGGGCAATCAGCCGGCCGGCGGCGTCGAAGAGTGCGCAGCTTTCATCCAACCGTTCTTTGATGTTTGGCGAAAAAGCGCTTCTTCTAAGGTTGGCCCCCATTTCTTCGGGTATCGCCAAGATGAGGTGTTTGAATACTTCTAAGGTTACCGGGTCCAGTTTCCCGCCTCCTCGCTTCTACTCCAACTCGATTCTCAGACAACCATTTTGTTCCAAAAATACGGTACACTCCGGAGGTACAAATACGGTACATCCCTGGTCTTCAATGATAACAGGCCCTTTGGCTTCGAAGGTTTCCCAGAGTTGTGTCCGCGTAAAGACAGGCGCCGGCTGCAATCCTGAGCAAAGCAGAATGTTTCTACGGCTAACGGGAGAAGATGTTTTTTTTGCCGCCACTGTGGCCAAACCGGTTTTTTCCCCCTCCAGGACCGCGGAAAGCCTTACGGCAACAATCTCTATGGGATAACCGTCATCCATGGCGTAGCCATACCTGTTTTTGAATGCCTGTTGAAATTGTTTTGCCATATCAAGTCCTGGTTCATAGACCACGGGCAGATGAAAGCTTTGCCCTGCATAACGAACATCCAAGACCCGGGAAAATACGGCCTGTCTTGCATCCAACCCTTGCCGCGTTATTGCTGTGACCGCCTTTTGTTGAAATCGATGAAACATCCGGCCTACGGTCTTGTCGGTCGTCGCGTTCCATGGGGCAAGCAATGTCTGTCCATAGTCCATGCGGACATCGGAAAAAAGGATGCCCAAAGCGGAAAACATTCCGGCCATGGGCGGTACAAGGACTTTCTTGATGCCGAGCTCTTTGGCCAAATCAGCTCCGTGAAGAGGCCCGGCCCCTCCAAAAGCCAAAAGGGCGCTATCTCTCACGTCAACTCCTTTTTCCACCGTTGCTTTCCGGATGCCCCGCAACATATTCGCATTGACCACGGAACGAACGCCCAGGATAAGGGTTTCTGCGGGAAGTCCGGTGGCTTGTGAAAGCGTCTCAAATGCCGCCTCGGCCTTTTTCATATCAAGTCCCATCCGGCATCCCGGAAAAGATTCGGGGGCGAGCAGTCCGGCCAGGAGGTTGGCGTCTGTTACGGTCGGCAACATGCCGCCCCGGCCGTAACAAACAGGGCCCGGATCCGCCCCCGCGCTGTGCGGTCCGACTCGCAACGCGCCTCCTTCGTCCATCCATACTATGGAACCTCCGCCGGCGCCGATGGTCACAATATCCAGGGTCGGAATCCGAACCGGAAGGCCGCCTATCTCGCTTTCTTCTGTTCGTAGCGGTTTGTTGTCCACGATCGCGGAGAAGTCCGCACTGGTTCCTCCCATGTCAAAAGTGACCAAGTTTTTCATCCCCGCAATTCTTCCCAAAAGAAGGCCTCCGGCCACGCCGCCTGCGGGTCCGGACAGGAGTAACTCTACGGGATAGACCTCATGGGAGGCGGCAACCCCGCCGCCGGACTTCATGATGAAGTAATCGTTTGGCCCGCCATGCGCTTGCAGGGCCTGCCGAACTTTTCGTATATAGCGATCCACCGTCGGTTGAACAAAAGCATTGATGGTGGTGGTGCAGGCCCTTTCGAATTCCCTGAATTCCGGAATAACTTCGGAAGACCTGGATACGGGGAGACCGCGCCTTAATAAGGCTTCTGTAATGCGGATTTCATGGGCCGGGTTTTTGAAAGAGAACAGGAGGCAGACGGCTACGGCTTCCGCGCCGGCTCCGATGACATGATCGACCAGGACATCGATGTCTGATTGTTCCAGTGGAACGACGACGGTCCCGTCAGGGGCAAGACGCTCCCGGATCTCAAAACACATATGGCGGGGCGCCAATGGGGATGGCCGTGCACAGTTGAAATCGTAGAGCCCGGGCCTGGTCTGCCTGCCGATATGGAGAAGATCTTTACATCCCTCGGTCGTGACAAAGGCCAGGTTCGGCCCTTTTCTTTCAAGAAGGGCATTGGTGGCTATGGTGCTGCCGTGCGAGAAGTATGTGATGTCCTGCAAGGCCTTTATGGTTTTGGTTACGGCATGATCGGGGTTGCGGGTTGTGGACGGGGTTTTCCACCCCCGGATGCCCGACGGGTCCAGCATGACCACATCGGTGAACGTGCCTCCAATGTCTGCGGCAAGTTTCATCGCTTATTCCGTACGAAGCACCTGCTCCTTGCCGCTTTCGGGCATGGCGGTCGGCGCCGATCAACCATGGTTGGAACGTCACTGTTTAGCGCTTTGAAGCACTGAGCCGTAGCTACTGCAAGGGTTTTCACCAGGCTGAATTCCCACGTTGGAATGACCAAATACCGGCCCCGAAGCGCCACGGGGACTGGTTTCCGTTTCCGCTCGACTTGCGGCGCGCAGCTTATGGATGAAATCATCCACGAATAAGGCGGCGAAACAGCCCGGATTGAGACAGGGTTTCAAGGCTTTGCCAAAGCCAATCCTCTTGGTGGGCTTCCAGCGTGATGATGGGTCTTAACCGATTTTCCACGACGTGTCTGAACAACCTGTCGAAATTGACCTTTCCCGTGCCAATGGCCCAATGATCATCCCAGGTCCCGTCATTATCGTGCAGGTGGAGTTGTTTCAGAAAAGGCCCGAGGGCCGCCAGCCAGGATTCCATATCCGTTTCGGAAAAGGCATTCATATGTCCGGTATCAAAACAAAACCCGACCTTATCATCGTTCAGGGCGTTGAAAAGTCTGACGAGCATGGTCGGGGTCTTCTCGTAGACATTCTCTATGGCCAGAATAGTGTTTGTTCCACCAAGGCCTTGCAAAAGAGGCGTCCATGTTTCCACCGCGGTTTGCAGCCACGCATCTTGCGCTTCCCGATATCGTTTTCTGTCATATCCCGTGTGGCATACAATAGATTCGGGATCGAATATCGGGAGGACATCAAAGGCCTGCCTTAGCCTCTCACGGGTCGCCTTGACGATCTTTTTGTCCATGCCGCCCGGCGCAAGATCGAAAAAAGGGCCATGCAGGGTCACCGATAGTCCTTCTTGTCGAAGAAGATGCGCCATATCGGAAAAGTCTTTCGGCGTATATGTATCGATGGTGTCTGCGTCGATGCCGATTTCAGGGTTGATTCTGTTTTTAATCACCATGGGAAGATGCTTTTCCCTGAGGAGTCTGAAGGGAATGCAAACCTGGACGTTTTTGATAATGTCGTCAAGCATAACTATAGGCCGTGGGGCTTTTTTCTCAGTTCTTTTCGTCGTTGTGCCCGGTTATTGCCTTCTTGGAGTCGGCGCTTTTCTTCCTCTGTTTCAGGGATGATGCCTGGAACATCCATGGGCCTTCGGCCATCGTCCAGAGATACCATGGTCAAATATGCTGAGTTGGTGTGACGAATGTTTCCGGTTAATAGGTTTTCCGCATCCACCCTCACACCGACTTCCATGGAAGTTCGCCCCACATAATTGATGGCCGCCCGAAGAATTACCAACTCTCCGATAAACACGGGTTCGTAAAAATCCAACCGGTCCATGGACGCGGTGACCACATTCGTGCGACAATGGCGCATAGCTACGATACCGGCCGCGGTGTCTATGAGTTTCATGATGCTTCCGCCGTGAACGTTTCCCGCCTGATTGGCATCCGGGGGAAACATTACCTGCGCCATTTGAACTTTCGATTCCGAGACGGTCTTCGGTTGCATTTCAAATTCCTGACATTCGGTAACCGTGTAGCGCTTTGAAACACGGAGGTTGTATCTACCTCATGGGTTTTCAACGCGCTGAAGTCTTACGATATTTGATCTTGTCTCTATTTGGTGTTACATGTCACGAAAGACTAGGCAAGTGGTGTTGGCGAGTCAATAAAAAAGTGATTACCGCCGTGCGGATGATTATCTATGCATGCATACTGTCCGGCTTCGTTGTTTTCGGACTCTGGGCCTATAAGGCGATGATCGACGTCCGTCCCAACAAAGAGCGACCCGGACGCAACGACAAAGCCGGAGAAGTGATGACCGCGTTGGAAGGGCGTCTTGAAGCACACGTGGTCGCTCTCGCAGAGAAGATCGGGCCGAGAAACGTCTTTCTGCCCGCAAAGCTCCACGCCTCCGCCCGGTATATCCGCACCTTTTGGGAAGAACTGGGGTACCATGTGACCGTTCAGACGTTTAAGGTAGACGGCACGTCGTGCGAGAACCTTTCCGTGGAGATCCCTGGAAAACGGAAGCCTGAAGAGATCGTGGTCGTCGGCGCTCATTACGACACGGTTTCTCACAGCCCCGGGGCAAACGACAACGGATCCGGCGTGGCGGCCTTGTTGGAACTGAGTCGTCTTGCCGGAGGAGAGGTTTGGGATTCCACCGTTCGATTTGTCGCTTTTACCAATGAAGAGCCGCCGTTTTTTAAGACCAGGCACATGGGCAGCCTTGTGTATGCCAAGGAATGTAAACAGCGAAAAGAAAACATCGCGGCCATGATTTGCCTGGAGACCGTCGGTTACTACAGGCAAGAACCCAAGACCCAGAAATATCCTTTTCCGTTACGCTTTTTTTATCCGGACACAGGCAACTTTCTGGCCGTGGTGGGAAATCTTTCTTCCAAGCCATTGGTCAAATCTTTTGCCGCCGCTTTTATGGAAGCCGGCGACTTTCCCATTGAATGCGCTGCGCCTTTCGGGTTTATTGCCGGCATTGACTGGTCTGACCACTGGTCTTTTTGGCAATGCGGGTATCAAGCCATCATGCTGACCGATACGGCCTTGTTCCGCTATCCCTATTATCATCATCCTGAAGATACGGTCGACAAGCTCGACTACCGCAGCCTAGCCCGGGTTACCTACGGCATTTTTAGGTCTCTAACCCGGATCGCATAAGCCGCCGGGCAGCCCCTTGATCGTTTTTGCAAGGACCGGAACGGATCTTCCGGCGCAGCCTCTTCCAACGTAGCATCTTCAGGGCGGCCACGGCGAACGGCCCTGCCGTGCGCCGGCATCGAAGCGCCGCCGAGACATTCATGGCAACAGCCTTTCGCTGACAGCGCCCATTTGTTGGAGCAACCGGCGGATATAGTCCGCTATCGGTTCGGATCCGTTGGGCAGAGTCGGTTTTTTCTGTTTCAACGCGAGCAATTTTGGAATCTGAGATGCCCACCGACCCGTATGGAAGCCGGCTTCGTCGATGGACAGGCTGGGGATTTTCCTGTCCACATAGTCAGCCAGAATGGCCGATTCCGGAAAATGCCGGCGCGGAACATAACCGAAAGGCACACCGGCGTGATAGACCTCGGCCACCGTGCTGTACCCGAGTTTGCCGATGATGCCGTCTGAGGCGTTGACCAGATCGGGATGAAAAAAGTCGGAGTGGTGCGGCAAGAGAACCAGGTTGCCGGTCGATTTTGTGGACCGGTTTGCCCCGGGCAGGACAAAGGTTACATCCGGTTGATCGCGCAAGGCATGGGCAAAGTCAAATCGGACTTCTATGCCGCCCATGGTGATAAGCACCACCTTTTTGTTCGCGGGGACTCCGAGTTGTCTGCGGATCTCGCTTCGGGAGGTTCGGGTCTTTCGACAAGCCGGCGGCGTGATGAGGTCGGCCTTTCGGCGTTCACAAACCGGTTCGGTCTGGATATGATGGTCCGCCGCGTCAAAGATTCGTCGTAGGTAGTCCACATGTTTGCCCATGCGTTTGCTGCGGTTGAGATAGCCCTGATATATCCAGTCCCACGTAAAGTTTTCCACCAGGATCGATGGAATCCCGGCTTGCCTGCCTGCCAGGATGCCCATCGGTGCGATGTCGCAGATGACGAGTCGACAGCCCAGGTCGGAAAGTTGTTGGGCGAGGCGATCGATTAGACACGGTTCCAAGGGCAAGAAACGGTTGAGGCGGTCTATGGTCATGGACAGGTCTTCTTGAAGCGGGCTATGTTGCACCATCCCAATGTCGGTGACCAGTTCGTGATAGGAAAATGGGGCTGTCAGAGACGCTTCAAAAAACCAGGGCGGCACGGTGGTGAACACCTCAAAAGACACGCCGGGTTGGATGTCGTGAACAGCCTGCATGACGCTTGAGGCCCGCGCTGCATGGCCGAAGCCATGAGGAGACACAAAAACGGCTACGGAATATCTGTGAGACCGTGGAATGGAATTTTTCATCAACCGTTTCACCATAAGATGGACCGCCTGTCGAGAATCCCTCCGAACCTTTCTTTAATAAAGGAGGAATCCGCCCGCTTTTTGAAAGAGGAGCCGAGGGACATATAAAAAGGGGCTACCCTCATTGCAAGGCGGTTCGCATGTCGCTTACGGGTTGATCCTGTTGCCGCCCCTTTGGGCGTGGACATTTTTAAGACCACGGATTTGCCCGTGGCCCGCCTTCATCAGCCTATACATCACAGACTGAACCGAATTTCACCCAAAAATTACCATGCCGGATTTCGGAAATCCCACATTCCCGAAATGATGTTTGTTGGGAAAAGGTCTGTAAGGTTTTGATTTTATGACGGGTTGACAATTCATGGCGTATTGATTAGAAAAATCAGCTCTAGGATCCTTAAAGGGCCAACGTCTTACGGAATAAGCCGATCTCATGTCTGATTCGTTGAACAAGGCGCTGCGGTATCGATGGTTGATCTTCTCGATTTTGGCGGTGAGTTACGTCCTCGTCTATTTTCATCGGCTGTGTCCGGCCGTGTTGGCCGTGGACATGATGCGCGACCTTCAGGCCGACGGCCCTCTCTTGGGACTTCTGGGGTCAGCCTATTTCTATCCCTATGCCATCATGCAATTGCCTGCCGGATTGCTTTCCGATTCCTGGGGACCGCGCCGAGCCATCACCCTTTTTTTTGGGCTGGCCTTTATCGGTTCGCTTATTCTGGGGTTGGCTCCGTCCGTGTTTGTGGCTATTGTTGGAAGAATGCTGGTCGGACTGGGGGTCTCCATGCTTTTCGTGCCTACCATGAAAGTGCTTGCCGAGTGGTTTCGTATCCGGGAGTTTGCCACCATGACGGGCATCCTCATGGCCATGGGGGGGATTGGTTCCCTGTCGGCGGCCACGCCGTTGGCCGTTTTGAGTGCCTCGATGGGTTGGCGTTTTTCCTTTGTCATTGTCGGAGGAATTACGCTGCTGTTGGCAATCCTGGTCTGGCTTTTTGTGCGCGATCGTCCTTCCGACATGGGTTGGCCTTCTCCTGCCGAACCGATGGGGTCCGACCGACCGCCTGTCGGGTTGCTGGAGGGGATAAAAAAGGTCTTAACCTATCCCTGGTTCTGGCCGGTGGCAATCTGGTTTTTCTTTGACTGCGCCGTCTTTTTTTCCTTTGGCGGGCTGTGGGGCGGCCCTTATCTCATGCAGGTCTACGGGTTCACGAAAGGCGAGGCCGGGCAGATCCTGTCGATGCTGGCCATTGGCATGATTGTGGGAAGTCCCGCAGTGAGTTATTTGTCCAACCGGATATTTCGAGGCCGAAAACCCGTTCTTGTTATTTCCAGTCTTGTGTTGGTTTTTCTGACGGGGCTTCTGGCTTTCTATACAGACAAGCTGTCGACACCAGCCCTATATCTTCTTTGTTTAGGCCTTGGAATTTTTTCCAGCGCTATTGTAGTGATTGGTTTTACGACCACCAAAGAGCTTTTTCCGGTACAGATTGCGGGGACTTCTACCGGACTGGTGAATCTGTTTCCCTTTGCCGGAGGGGCCGTTGCCCAACCGGTTCTCGGGTATGTTCTGGAACGACATGGCCGGGAGGAAAGTGCTTTTCGTCTGGCCGGTTATGAGCACGCCTTCCTGCTGCTTTTTTTCTGTGGAATCATTGCCTTTCTGGCAAGTTTATGTATGAAAGAGACCTTGGTCAGGGAATAGCAGAAAAGGCCACACAACACGTTTCAAATGTGGTGGAAAGATTTATCCCTTCCTGGTTCTACCATCGGCCCGGGTTACTCGGGCGGGGATAAACGACTCGACTGGGCTTGCCGAAGTCCTCGCACCCTTATGGATATCGAATAATGAATAACGAACGTCGAACACCGAAGGAATTTTATCGTTATCTATCCTAAAACTAATTGACTGTGCCGGCAAAAAGGATGAGGAGGTCAGATGGATGCCGAACTGCTTGACAAAGTTCCCCGTTTTCTTGAAACCCTGGGCCTCGACGAGGAACCCATGGGAATCCACTACACCGACAAAGAGCCTGCCCACGGGTTTTCGCCCGCTCCCATGGATTTACCGACGCGGGAAAAGGAGGCCCGCAATGAAGTGGACTGGCATGCGGTATTCGGCAATTTTTCTTGCGCTATTGGAAACATCTGGCGAGCCCGGAAGAAAAAGACGGCGGCTTACTTCAGCGCGCGCCGATTCGGCTGCCCCGGAGCCGCTTTTTGGCTCGGGTACATGAAACCTCAGACCGAGACGATCATTCATTATGTGTCCACCGGTATCCCTGATCGCATGCATGGAGAGCTCTATTGTGACTCGCCGGACACCCTGCGACAGATTTTTTACGATATAGATCCCCGGCCCGCCTCGGGCGACTTTTGTGTTGTAAAAGGTTTGAGCCGGTTTCAGGCCCACGAGGAACCGCAACTAGTGGCTTTTTTTGCCAGGCCGGAGACTCTGTGTGGTCTGCATCAATTGGCCATGTTTGTAACCAATGATCCTGATGTCGTGAGATCGCCCTGGGGCGCTGCCTGCACCAGCCTGGTTACTTGGCCGTTCAAGTACTTGGCAAACGGAGAAAACAAGGCCGTTCTGGGAGGATGGGACATATCGGCACGGAAGTTTTTTAAGACCGACGAACTCAGTTTTACCGTGCCCTATGGCATGTTCGGCCTGATGTTGGACCGCTTTCAGGAGTCCTTCCTGACGACAAAGACATGGGGTACGGCCATGAAGAAGGTTACTCGAAGCAAAAAGGCGTGGGGCGAAACCGGTAAAGGCGGCGAATCGTGATTGTATGTGTTCACATCAAACAGGCGTTGAATACGATATGTGTCTTTGGCATCACTAGCAACGGTACCTGCGAATGAAAAGGCCGCCGGAATTTTATGCGTTTGCCGACCAGAAGGTTCTTTGTCGCAAGCTCGCGCAGCAGATATGTTCGGCGTTACAAAAAGCGATTGAACAAAGAGGCATTGCCGGTATGGTTGTTTCCGGAGGGAGAACCCCGGTACCGCTGTTTGCCGTTTTGGCGGAAATTTCCATAGAGTGGCGGAAGGTTTTTGTCACCCTTGCCGACGAACGGTGGGTTGATACCGCAGACAGCGACAGCAATGAAAACCTGGTTCGCAAGCATCTGCTGCAAGGAAAGGCTGCAAGCGCCGGGTTTGTGGGTATGAAGTCGGCGGCCGCAACACCGTGGCAAGGCGAACAGGTTTGTATGGCGCGTCTTGCCGCCGTGCCTGTGCCTTTTGAGATTGTCGTTTTGGGCATGGGGCAAGATGGTCACACGGCGTCGCTTTTTCCCGGAGCAAAGGAACTCTCCGGCGCTTTGGACATGGCCTCGGACAGGATATGCATGGGAATTACCCCGCCCGGGGCCCCCCATGAGCGGATGACCCTTACGCTGCCGGCCATCTTGAATTCCAGGCACATCATGATTCATATTGTCGGTCAAGACAAGCGCAAAGTCTATGAAGAGGCCTTGCGAGCGGGACCGGTGGATGATATGCCGGTCAGAGCCGTTCTAAGGCAGTCCGCTGTGCCTGTAACGGTTTTTTGGGCCCCGTATTGAGGGAGGCAAGCCGTCATGAATAGGATTGCAGCATGAGCCCGAATCAGGGTCCCATATGCACTGTTGTGCGTTCGGAGGTGTCGGATGGTGTTGGTTTTAAGGGCCCTCAACCTTTCGGGGTTTTCTTTTTCACGCTTGTGCTGTGCTCTTTGTGCGCGAAGGCGGGCTTTTCACAAGAACCCCGGCAAACGTGGCGAAACAAGGCCGGGCCAATCCCCATTGTAAATCAGTCTCCTTTACAATTGCTTTTTTTACAACCCACGCCGGATAGGGCGGAAATCCTTCCCAAAGGCCAGGGCATGGTAAGGCTCAACACGACGTTGACCAACACATTGGTTTCAAGACAATCGACTCACTATGATGTGTCGGTGGACATGGAATCCTTGAGGTCATCGTTAGAGGTTGATTACGGCATATCCTTATGGTTGGAGTTGGGGTTTTCAGTGCCGGTGTCGTATCGTTGGGGAGGCATTCTGGACCGCGCCATTTACGATGTGGAAAATTTCTATGGATCCATTCGGGGTACACGGGAAGACGAAGAACGATTCAGCTTTGCCTACCATATTAAGAAGGACGGAAAACCCGTGATTTCCGGATCAAACCATACAATAGGAATCGGCGACATTCCCGTAACATTGAAGGCAAAGCTATGGGACCAAGGTGATCTTCAACCTGCCGTCAGTGCAAGGGCATCCGTGAAGCTGCCGACCGGGAGCAAGGGCAGGGCTTTCGGCAGCGGGGAGTTTGATTGGGGCTTGGGGTTGCTTTTGGAAAAGGACATCAAAAAATTGGCTGTGTATCTCAATGCCGATGTGACGTTTCCGGGCGAGTCCTACAAGGATGACGGAATTGATCTTCAAGAATTTTACACGTTGCTGATGGGGCTGGAATACCGATTTACCGATCAGTTTTCGCTGCTTGCCCAGACGGTTCATATGACCCGGCCTTTTTCGCACACCGGTGTCGACCCATTGGATAGGAGAATTCACGAGCTTTTGATTGGGTTCGGTTATTGCACAAAGGGGCGTTTCACTGTTCAAGGAGGTTTTATGCAGGATATCATGGATTCAGCGGAAGCGGGGGCGGACGTGACGTTTTTCTTTAACATAGGTATGGAACTGTGACCATGCGTTGTCCTATCTGGTATTTGAATGCCGCCCTGATCCTGCCGGGAGCCCTTCTTTTGATGTTTGCTTGTGCCGGTATGGAAAAAGATAACCGGCCGCTTGACGTGGTCGATTATGTGGATCTAAAGCGCTATGTGGGCACTTGGTTTGAAGTTGCAAGGTATCCGGCATGGTTTCAGAAAGGGTGCGTCGCATCGAAGGCTGAGTACAGCCTAATGCCCGACGGCAAAATACGGGTAATCAACCGCTGCCTTAAAAACAGCCTTGACGGAAAGCTGAAGCAGGTGAAGGGGAAAGCAGAGGTGGTGGACAAGACAACAAACGCCAAGCTGAAGGTCTGGTTTTTTTGGCCGTTTAAGGGCAACTACTGGATTATCGATCTGGATCCGGATTACCAATGGGCTGTGGTGGGAGAGCCCACGCGCAAATACCTGTGGATACTCTGCCGAACATCGACCATGGACCAGGCTGTTTACCAAGGTATTTTGGCGCGTTTGCCCCAAAAAGGCTATGACCCGGATCGGCTGATTACAAAAAGAGATCCTTAGAAAAGGGGAACCGTGTAGCGCTTTGAAATGGTGAGGTTGTATCTGAAGCGCCGGGATTGTCAAGGGGCTACATCTTACGAAAAAGCCGATTACGGCTTCGGTAGGGTTTTCATCATCTCTTCGAGTCCCTCGGTGGCGAGTTCTTCTGCGGTAACCCACTTTCCCCTTCTGCTAAAAAACTTTCCGATATTTAACAGGTTTTCATCCAGACTTTGCTGGGTTTCGTCAAAGGGACGGCGCCAGATGATCCTGCCGTCTGCGACGCGGATCAATTCAATGGCGAAAGCCACTGACGCGGGTGAGTCCACCCCAAGCGCAGCGCCCACACGCTGACGAAAGCGGTAGATCGTTCCGATCATAACGGCATCCGCTTTGACGCTCTTGCCGATGTCTACCAGCAGACGGCGTTCCGCACCAAGAAAATCCCGTGCCAGGTTTTCATCCGTCATCCCTTGGAGCTTCCAATAGGCAATCGGTGTGAACGGTGTCTTTTCGTTTACATAGTTGAATAGCTTGCCGTTCATGTATTCGTCGGCCCCGGGTTCGATTCGGCCTGTCTGGACGAAATAATTGCATTCATAACAACGGACTGTAGAGCCCATCTTATGGTATTCGGTGGCTGTCCGGAAAGGAAGAATCAAGATTGTCTTAATATGGTGGATTTGCTCTTCCTGCGAGTCAAGCTCTCCGGCCGCGGCCGGGGAAAGTCCATACATCAGAAGAGCCATGACGGCCAGGAGCAGCCGCCTACATGTGCTTTTGTTTCCCATACGCGTCTTCATTGGCCTGTTTCTCCTCATTCGTGCCTGTTTTTTTCGCCGATGCCCGTCTCGGCGAAAAATTCGATTTGATGATGGAAGATAAGCACAGAATAGGTTTTTGGACAAACGAAAAATTGAAAAAGCAAAATGCCGCAGGCAAAAGTACATGGACAACAGTCAGAAATCAGGACTTGTAATAAAAAAAATTAGAGAGTATTTTCAGACCGGCGGTTTCATGATGTGTGCTGTGGGCAATATTGTGACGAATCGGTGTGAGTGTTTGCGTGTTTTGGAGGGCCATGATGGAAAACCGCAACCAGGAATTCCGTATTTCCAGTCTGGGCGAGTGCCGGATCCCGTCGCCCATGGATAACATGCAGTTCGTCGAAGGAGAAGACGGCGTCCTTTTTAACGGAAAGCTTCGCGACGTTCAAGCCTTTCTGGATGCCGGCCGGCGACCGCCGTGTTTTGAGACTGCCGGGCCGCGGCGGAAGATCTATTTTGATCCATCCAAACTTCGGTGCGGCATTGTGACCTGTGGGGGGTTGTGCCCCGGGGTGAATGACGTTATTCGGGCCATCGTGTTGAGTCTGTTTCATCACTATGGGGTTCGGAGGGTCTTTGGTTTTCGCTACGGATTTGAGGGTCTTTCTCCGAAACATGGTCACCGTCCATTGGAATTGACGCCGGAACTGGTCAAACAGATTCATTTGTACGGAGGAACCATCCTGAGTTCGTCTCGTGGGCCCCAGGATGTATCGGAGATGGTCGATACATTGGATCGCATGAATGTGGGGATTCTGTTTGCCATCGGTGGTGACGGCACCTTGCGGGGGGCTGACGCCATTTCTCAAGAAATCAGTCGGCGAAAGCTGAAGGTCGGCGTTATCGGGATTCCAAAGACCATCGACAATGACATCGCGTACGTCCAACAGTCCTTTGGTTTTGAAACCGCCGTTACGGAAACCAGAACAGCCATTTATTCCGCGCATAGCGAAGCCTTGGGAGCAAAAAATGGGATCGGCCTCGTCAAGCTCATGGGCCGGCATTCCGGATTTATCGCAGCCTATGCCACCCTGGCCAACAGTGATGTAAATTTTTGCCTGATTCCGGAAGTGCCTTTTACCCTGGAAGGTTTTTTGAAGGCGTTAAGAGCGCGTATCGAGGCGCGGGGACATGCCGTGATTGTTGTGGGGGAGGGTGCCGGACAGGATCTGACAAGCCAGGATTTGGGGCGGGATGCTTCAGGAAATGTTCGTCTGGCCGACATCGGCGTATTTTTGAGACAGCAGATCAATCAGTACTTTCAAGGGATCGGCATGGAGGTCAACCTGAAGTACATCGATCCGAGTTACATGATAAGAAGCACGCCGGCCAACGCTCGGGATTCCGCGTACTGCCTGCTTCTGGGGCACAATGCGGCGCATGCCGGCATGACTGGTCGGACCAATATGCTGGTAGGATTTTGGAAAGATGAATACACCCATGTGCCTATCCCGTTGGCTGTGTCAAGGCAGAAACGGCTTGATCCCAAGGGCCGGGTGTGGTTGAGCGTTGTGGCGGCTACGGGACAGCCGGAAGAGATGGGATAGAGGAGACAAAGGTCAGGAGACAGAATAAAGGCGTAAGGCGAGAGGCGACAGGCCAAAGGCATGGGTGAGAGAGCTCGGAGCAAAGCCTGTGAACACTTAACAGTGTGCAGCATGAGGCGTCAGAAATCAGAAGACAGAATTAGAAAGTGAAACGCGAAGCGTCGGAAGTGAATGTAAGGAGTGAGGAGTGAGGAGTCCGTAGGTTGGGTCAAGCCTGCGCACTCTTCTCAAGGCGTAAAGCTGCAGACCCAACGAGATGTCCCATTTTTGCGTCGTTGGGTATTGTCTCTCA
>CAYSGJ010000232.1:0-7558 GCA_964430705.1 uncultured Desulfobacterales bacterium
CAACGGGAAAAAACTCGATCATAAGTGCGCGTAGAGGCGAACCTGATCCAAGCCGGTAAAATCAAAGGACTGACAAGAACGACCCGTTTACCCTGTTGCCGTATGCATTGATTGGGCCCGCCCCAACGCGCTCTAATTCGCTCAGACAGTTTGCTGGTTGACACCAAAACACCCGACTTCGTGGAGGATTGAACGAGTACGCTTCAACCGGATGAACCCCAGTTTTATACACAGTCGCTAACCCCGCCGCCTGCGAAGCACTGCCGCAGGCAGAACCAGCGGGGCTTACAAATTTCTGGTGCCGCCGGTATGCGCTCCCTTAACCGGTTCAAAATCGATATCCCCCAGACTAGACTTATCGCTCGGATGGACACCTAGCGAAAAAGGCTTGCAAATTTTACCTGATAGATTAAAAATTGCGACTCGTATTTTACCTGAAGAGTTGATTTTGATAATGGAGTAAATGATGGAGAGATTTATTGAAAGATTCTTTTCCGCTCCCATTGACAATTTTTTTATTTTCGGTCCAAGGGGTACGGGAAAATCCACTTGGCTCAAGAAAACGTTTCCGGATGCCCACCTTATTGATTTATTGGACGACAAGACTTACAGGAACCTTATTGCACAGCCGGAGCGAATTAAACAAATTGTCAGTGCAAATCCAAAAACAAAACGTTTTATTATAGACGAGGTGCAAAAAGCACCGGTACTGCTGGACAGTATTCACGGTTTGATCGAAGAATATAAAACGCATCAATTTGTTCTTACCGGCTCCAGCGCCAGAAAACTGCGTCGTGGCGGTGTCAACTTGTTGGCAGGACGCGCCTTGCTTACCTATTTCCATCCATTTATGGCCGCCGAATTGGGGACGAAGTTTTCGCTCGATGCGGCACTAAATACTGGCCTGCTTCCTTTGATCGTATCGTCAAGGACACCCGGCAAGTCGCTTGCCGCCTATATTGCCCTCTACCTGAAAGAAGAGGTCAAGGAAGAAGGCTTGGTGAGAGAAATCGGCGCCTTCGCAAGGTTTCTGGAAACCATGAGTTTTTCTCATGGCAGTATTTTAAACATCAGTAATATCGCCCGGGAATGCAGTGTGTCCCGGAAGATTGTGGAAAACTATGTATCGATTCTGGAAGATCTGCTACTGGGCTATAAATTGCCCGTGTTCACCAAACGCGCAAAACGCGCAATGACGGCGCAACCGAAATTTTACTTGTTTGATGCCGGTGTTTACTACCACTTGCGCCCCAAGGGACCTCTTGACAGTCCCGATGAAGTTGGTGGAATGGCTCTCGAAGGCCTGGTATTACAACACCTCAAAGCTTGGTGCGATTACTCGGACGATCAAGTGGACTGTTATTTCTGGCGGTCCCGAGGTGGCTCTGAGGTTGATTTCGTTTTGTATGGCGAGCATCACTTCCACGCGGTGGAAGTTAAGAACGCAAAGCAAATTCACCCTAAGAGTCTGACGTCACTCAAAGCGTTCCTAAGCGACTACCCGGAAACCGATTCGATGTTGCTATATCGTGGTACAGAGAAATTGATGGTCGATGGCATTCCCTGCTGGCCGATCGACGATTTCCTCCGGCGACTTAGACCCAACCAATGGCCCATTTAGAGTGAAAACGATAGACAATAATTTTCGATGTAAATGCGATATTATGCAGTCGACATGATGGTGCCATCCTCACACAGTGGAAGTCCGCGGTTCGAATCCGCGACCACCTACCATGCAAGGCAACTTTCTGCCCAGGCTTTATTCCGAACGAGAATGATAATTGCATCGACACTATTTCTCGCATTGGCGGCACCAGCGATTATAATACCAGTTGGCCAGCGCCGGCGCTTTTTGGAACAGGTATACCCCTGCAAAGGCGGAAACAACAATATAAATACCGCTGAAAACCTTCAATTGCGGTGAGGCCAGGCTGGCGATGATGGCTGAGAATTCTCCCCGCTGGACCATGGAAAAGCCGGCCCGGCTTGAAACCTTGGGGCTCAGCCCGTAGAGCCGGCTGCCGGCATAGGCGGTAATGATCTTGCCGACCGCTGCCCAGAATATCAGTGCAACCAGCAGCGGCACCAGGGTGATCCCCTCCCCAAAACTGATGGTAGTGCCGAACCAGAAAAAGAAAAAGGGCAGGGTGATGTCCCGAATGGGCAGCAGAACGTGCTCCAGTTCCCTTGATCGACCGGTTTCCGAGAGCATCACGCCGGCCAGAAAGGCGCCCAATATTTCCGAAAGGCCCAAAGTAATGGCCACGCCCGCATACAATAATGCGATGCCGGCGGTCATGAGAGGGATAAAGTCTTTTTGCAGGTGCTTCTCGACAAATTTATTGAGGCGTTTGAAGCCAAAATGGCCCAAAAGGATGGCCCCTGTCACCAACAGCACGATTTTGAGCATCAGAAACGCAATCAATCCTGCGCTGAGCTCGTTGCCGATCTGAATGGCGGCAATAAAAGAAACCAGGAGCGGAGCCACCAGATCTTCAAAGATCAAAAGGGCCAAAATAAATTCGGCTTCAGGATTGGCCAACCTTTTTTGTTCCTGCAACATTTTGGCGGAAATGGATGAACTGGTAGCGTAGGCCACCGAACCTATCACCAGGGCGGACAGAGCGTCGAGTCCAAACAGCATGGCCAGAACCATGGCGCCACCCAGGTTCAGAAGTACATCCAGGAGGCCGGAAGGCCAGATTTTCCTGGAAATGGTCATCATTCTTTCCAGTGGAAACTCCATTCCCAGAATAAAGAAGAGGATAACGATTCCGATCTCGGCCACGGTATGGATGGTGGTATTGTCCTTGAACAAGGAGGAAACGGCCACCCCCAGAACAATATAAACCAAAACCGAGGGCAGACGCAGTTTTTGTGAAGTAAAGCTGATTCCGAAAAAACCGCAGAGGATAAGACCGGCAAGAAGCAGGAAGGGAAGATTGTCCAATGAAATATAGCCCATTATGCCACACACAGGTTTTCCAGGGATTTGACCTGATCTCTCTTGCCGATGGCCATTAACGTGTCTCCCGGTCGAATTACTTCGCTGATGTCCGGACTGCCGATGATCTCCCCCTCGCGCTGGATACCGATGATGGTGCAACCCGTCAATGAGCGTACACGGGCTTCGTCGATGCGCTTGTTTGCCAGAGCGCATTTCGGACACACCTTGATCCACTCCAAGCGAATTTTGCTCAAAAACAGTTCCATGCGGTCATCAGCCACAGGCTGGTAGTCCGCACCGAGCATAATGGCGCCGATCTTTCGCGCCTCCTCGTCGGTGAGTTGGAAGCTGTAATCGGCTTCGTCGTCATCCGGATCTTTGAAGTGATAGAACTCCCGAATACCTTGGTGATGGAGGACGATCACAAAATTACCGCTGTTGACGGTTGTCAGGGCGTATTTTTTGCCGATACCCGGCAGATCGCTGACTTTGACTTCCATGGCTATGCTCCTTGTTTCCCCTGTTTGCGGACATCCGAGCCGGGGCACTTGCACCCGCCCAACCCCTGATATCCCGCCCCTTTTGATGCTCGCAATTGCGGTCGGATCATTTCCGACATCCGAGCGGTTCGCTGTTATTTATCGATTTGGGAAAAAAAGTCCAAAACCCTTTCTTGAAATGCATCCGCACGCTTTCCGCCATGGACCCAATGCCGGGCGCCTTTAACGAGCCAGAGTTCCGAATCGCTGATCTTCTCGGCAATCGATTCAGCATGTGCCGGCTCGGCATATTCGTCTTCCGTTCCCTGAATCACCAGGGTGGGACACTGAATCCGTGATATCTCATCTTCAATGGAGAAAGGCGCAAAGTCAGGATGCAACCACCGATCAAACCAAGCCCGTTGGCTGCGAACCTGCGGACTACCCTCCAGGCCGCGGGCTTTAAAACGATTTTCATATAGTTGTCTTATCTTGTGGAGCCCCGGAACGGTTTTTTTGTCCACATAAATGTGGGCTCCGGAAATCACCATGGCCCTCACCCGTTCCGGGTACTTTACGGCAAACATCAGAGCAATGGTTCCACCATCGCTGAACGCGCACAAAAAGATCGGCGAATGCAGGCCAAGGGCATCCATCAAGGCGGCAAGATCCTGCACGTCTTCATCAAAAAAATCGGGCCCGAAGCGATACCGTGGCTCTGATTTCCCGTAGCCCCGTCGATTGTAAGCTATCACCCGGTATTTGTCGGCAAAACAAGCGACGCAAGAACCCCACTCCTCAATATTTCCCGTCCCCCCGTGGAGCATGACCAACGGGATCCCGTCGCCAATATCCTCGTATTCCAATGTACCACTGGGTATAGAGATATTCAACACGAGATTCAACCTTTCGCAAATGGTTGCAAACAGTGCCCATGAGCCTGTCCGTCCGTTAATCCTTTTGCTTGTCCTTTCCGACTTTGGCCGCAAGTTCGTTACGCAACTGTCTACGCAAAAAACGCCATTTTTCCAGCCGGTCCTTAATCACCTTTTCAAAACCCTTTTCCCGTGGGTTGTAAAATCGTCTTCCCACAAGCTTTTCGGGAAGGTACTCGTTCTCACCATGGGCTTCTATGAATTCCTCATGGTGCCATTTGGATTCAGACCGTCCGGATGGCGGTTCCAATTCGTACCGATATCCTTTGCCATAATCAAGATTTTTCATCAGCCTGGTTGGCGCGTTTCGGATGTGCAAGGGCACGGGAAGAGACCCTGTCGCCCCGATGGCTTTTCTAGTCTTTCCAAAGCCCGCGTAAAGAGCATTGCTCTTGGGAGCGGCGGCAAGATAGACCGCTGCCTGAACCAGGGCAAGATCACCCTCCGGCAGGCCCAGAAACTGAAAAGCCTCCATGGCTGCGATAGACACGGTCAAGGCCTGAGGATCGGCATTTCCCACATCTTCCGATGCAAACCTGACCATACGCCTGGCAATATACAAAGGATCTTCTCCTGCATCAAGCATACGGCCAAGCCAGTACATGGCGGCATCGGGGTCGCTTCCACGGAGGCTTTTGTGAAAGGCGGAAATAAGATTATAATGTTCGTCGCCATTTTTGTCATAACGAAGCGCCTTTTTTTGAAGTGCCTTTTCCACCACCGTGCGGGTGATATGTCTCTTGCCGGCATCTTTTTCCCGGACAAGAGACGCTGCGGCTTCCAGGCTGTTTAAAGCGGCGCGGGCATCTCCGTCGGCGGTCCACACGATGGCGTTCAGGGCGTCGGGTTGAACCACCAACGCCAAGTCCCCCAAACCATACTCCTTGTCTTCAATGGCACGCTTTAAAATGGCAACAAGCTCTTCATCTTCAAATGGCTTGAGCACCATAACCCGGGACCTGGAAAGAAGCGGTGCGATTACTTCAAAGGAGGGGTTTTCCGTGGTGGCGCCGATGAGGACAATAAGTCCGCTTTCCACATGGGGCAAAAAGGCATCCTGCTGGGCTTTGTTGAAACGGTGGAGTTCGTCGACAAAAAGAAGGGTTCTTTTTTGATGATGGCGACGCGCATCGCCGGCCCTATCAATAACCTGACGAATCTCCTTTACCCCGGACAATACCGCCGAAAAACTTTCAAAATGCGATTGCGTCTCACCGGCCATAATACGCGCGAGAGTCGTCTTGCCCGAGCCGGGTGGGCCCCAGAAGATGACGGAAAATAGCCGGTCTTCTTCTATCGCATGGCGAAGCAAACCGCCCTTTTCGAGAAGATGTCCCTGTCCGATGAAATCATCCAGCGTGCGAGGTCGCATTCTCTCCGCCAGGGGGCGGGCAGCCTTTTCCATGTCTTTTCCAGCGTAATCAAACAGGTCCATAGTCTCCGCTTTCAGTCGCCCCTCGTCGTGATCCGCGTCCGCCAAAAACGCGAGTCAAGCAACAAAAGGCAATAGGAACGGATTGCGGCCTTGACCCATGCCCTCCGGCCCCAAACCCCATCCGGCATCAGGCATCCGGCATCCGGCATCCTGGATCCGGTATCACGATTTTCCCTTTTTCTCCCGTTTTCTGAACATGATGCGAATGGGCGTTTTATCCAACATCAACGCCTCTCTCAGTTGGTTGATCACGTACCGCTCATAGGAAAAATGGATGCCTTCCGGATAGTTCACAAAACACACAAAAGTCGGGGGTGCTGCCGAGGCCTGGGTACTGTAATAAAACTTGATGCGCCTTCCCCGAAACATGGACGGTTCATTTTTCGCCACAAGGTTTTCAACGATTCGGTTAAGCTGTCCCGTGCTCACCCGCCTGGTATATTGCTGGTAGACGGTGTCTACCAAGTCGAAAATTTTCAACACCCTCTGACCGGTCAGTGCGGAAGTGGTAATCGCAGGCGCAAAACGCAAAAACTTCATGCGCTCTTTCACCATGTCCAAGTATCGGGCAGCCGTCATGGAATCCTTTTCTACTAAATCCCATTTGTTCAACAGGATGATACATGCCCTGCCCCGCTCTGACGCATATCCGGCGATCCGGACGTCTTGATCCGCAATTTCTTTGGATGCATCCAGCATGACCAGCGCCACATGACACCGGTTCAGACTTCGCAAGGCCTTGATAATGGAAAACTTCTCAAGCTTTTTTTTGACTTGCTTTTTTCTTCGAATGCCGGCCGTGTCAATAAGCAGGTATTCCTTGCCGTTGATTGTACAAATGGTGTCAATGGCATCGCGTGTCGTGCCGGGTTGATCACTGACCAAAAGGCGTTCATCTCCCAGCATACGGTTGATCAGGGACGACTTGCCCACATTCGGCTGTCCAATGACGGCGAGTTTCACCCGGTTCGTAAACGTTTCGGGAGGCACCGTCGGCAACACCGCCGACAAGGCATCCATCAAATCGTTCAGCCCGTAGCGATGCTCAGCGGAAAGAGGATAAAGAGGATCCACGCCCAATTGCGCAAAGTCGGAAAGCAGTGCTTCGTGCCTGGGGCCGTCAACCTTGTTCACCACATAAAAGACCGGCTTATCCGATTGGCGCAACTTGTGGACCAGGTCCGCATCAACAGGATTCATCCCTTCACGGCCGTCAAAAAGCATGATGACGGCATCCGCGTCATCCATGGCCTGCATGACCTGAAAACGCACCAGTGGGACAAATGCCTCAGATTCAAATTGCGAAAATCCGCCCGTGTCCACCACCGTAAAGAACAAATCCCCCCATTGTGCGTCCCCGTAAATGCGATCTCGGGTAACCCCCGGAAAGTCATCCACAAGGGCCTTTCTGGATCGCGTTAAGCGATTAAACAGGGTGGATTTGCCCACATTGGGTCGGCCGATAATGGCAACGATCGGTTTCATGACAGTGCTCTCTTAGCCCAATACGATAAACCTGGTAACACATTACCCCCTGAAATAGATACCATCTCGGCATTTCAAAACGCTACACGGTGACACCATTTGAAATGGCATGGAGAATATCCCAATCCGGTTATCCAGAATACTTAAGTTCATGGTACAACAAGGCCAATGGAGATCAATACAAAAGCCGGGCAACTGTCTGAGCCGTTTAGACCGCGTTTGAGCGGCCGTAACTCGGTCAAGTCGACACCCCATAAGAGCCTGTATGAATAGACTT
>CAYSGJ010000233.1:0-50498 GCA_964430705.1 uncultured Desulfobacterales bacterium
CAAGGCAGCGGTTCATCCCCACGCCTGTGGGGAACACATCCTACGGCTGGTGCATACCCAGCCGCCAAGATAGCCGCTTCGGTCACACCGTACAAACAAGATGTAGCTGCGCTGAGGCACTTGTTGGCAATGTCGCCCGCATCCCACTTTTTTGACGGCTGCATGGCTGATTCGAGGCCCCGGCTCCAGCATGATGCAGGCGACCGAGCCCACAGGAATATGCTTGCGCTCTCGATCTTTCCCGTCTACTTCATTGATCATCACAAAGGCGCCGTCTTTTAGGTCAATCCTGCCGTAGTAGACAAAGATCATGGAAACACGATGCTTTATTCGGGATGGGTTTGATCGGGATAAAATCGGCTTGGCCCATGCTACCACAGCCCCATATATTATCGTTTTTTCTCTATCACTTCTATAGACGTTTTAACATTGGATGACCCGGCGGCAATTGTCTCTGGAGTTCATGTCGAAATTCCTCCGCTGTCTTTCCGGTATCATAGCGCTTCCGTGTTTTTTCATTCAGATGGCGCTGTCCCTGAATGTCGGAATTCTGCAAATGGTCGGCCCAGCCCCGCAGTTGCCGTGAACAGCTCTCTGCCAATGATTTCAAATTTGAGATTTCAGATTTCAAATTCTTAAACGCATCTCGTCTTTCAATGAAGCAAAGCATGGACCGGACTTCTCCGGCCGAGCCCCGAGCGATGTAGAGAAATGCCAGTAGTTCATTCGTGGTGCCCCGCTCGAATCCCTCGGCAATGTTGTTGGAAACCGACAACGCAGCCCTTTCCAGCTGGTCTCGCAGGCTCCGGTTGCCGCGCCAATTACCCCCCTCGGTGCTGTCATATACGCCTTCCGCCAAGAGGATCGCCTCTTGCCAGACAGGAAGCTCTTCAAAACGTGAATAGATCATGATTTTTTACCCTCTATATGGTGTCCGGCGGCCGTTTCTGTTTTTTTATATCATGACGCTGTGACAGATCCGGTCACAGGTTTGGTTTATTTTGCCAAAAACTTGTGCAAACCGGCCGCCGGGCTGTATCGCCATCCGGCATTGCATCCACCACGACGGGGTTTTGAAAGGACGGTTCGGAGTTCATCCTGAAACGCTTTTGTCTGTTGTTTCGCCGGATCGTGTCATTCGGTTTTGTCATGAAGGCGGTATTGCCCCGAAATGTGCCGGCTCTGCAAATCGCCCGCCGGGGGCAGGCAGTTGCCGTGAACAGCTCACGGAACCAAAAGCCGTCAACGCAATGCGTCCGTCTCAGGCGAGCTGGAGCACCTTGTCCACGACTTCATTCGGGGTTTTTCCAAGGATGCGAATCATGGGCTCTTTGCCCACATCCCCCCGATCATAGATGACGTCGGGAATTCCGGGCGCCGTGGACAGGACCTGCTCCGTGCCCCATTCCAGGGTACTGCCCTCGCGCTCCTTGACTTCCTTTGGCTCCAGGTTTCGGTCAAAAGCGCGCACGCTCCATCCAAGGGACCGGCATTGTTTGACGCGGTCTTCTGAAAAACGCACGTTCATCCCGGAACGAAACCGCGGATCGTGGCGCATCACAGTGAGTATGACGGCGGCGATGTGGCGCGAAGCCCCGAAACACGGACACCCCACAGAAACGATTTTATCTTCCAGCCGGACCAACCTGCCGGGGAAAGCAGCCACCTGGTCATGATTTTCGGCAAAGGGCAGTGCATAACCCAGATTGGATTGCACTTCCGGAACGAGATGTCCGACGGAGGTTTCTTTAAGGCGCGCAAAGGCGCCGCTGAGTGCCTCGATGACCCGGAATCTGTCCTGCTCGCGGGCAAAAGGAGCATATAGGTTGGTCGGGCCGTGTCCCGCTCCAAGAGGCTCGGCAAAACGCACTGCCGTATGAACAAAGGCCTTGGCCTGACCCACGGCCTCCTCCACGGAACCTCCCATGGCCAGGAACGAAGCAATAGCCGCCGAATAAGTGCATCCGGTGCCATGGGTATGGGGCGTGTCGATGCGCTCCCTGACAAAGGCCGTAAAGCGGTTTCCATCGAACAACATGTCTTCGGCGGGACCTTTTAAATGGCCTCCCTTGATCAATACGTGCTTTGGCCCCATGCCATGAATAATCCGCGCAGCCTCTCGAACGTTTTCCGTGGAACGGATGGACGTCTTGGACAGCAACTCCGCCTCGGGGATGTTGGGGGTCACCACCAAGGCCAGGGGAAAAAGCCTTTGAACAAGGGTCTCAACGGCCTCTTGCGCCAACAACGTGTCGCCGCCTTTTGCCACCATCACCGGATCCACGACAAGCTTCTCCACGCCGTAAGCGGAAAGCTTTCTGGAAACGGCCTCAACTGTCGGGGCATCGTAGAGCATCCCTGTTTTTGCGGCATCCGCGCCGATGTCCGAAAGCACCGCGTCGAGCTGCGCCTCGACAAAATCGGTCGGCGCTCTGTGAATGGCGGCGACTCCTTGGGTGTTTTGCGCCGTCAGGGCCGTCAACACGCTCATGCCAAACCCGCCCAAAAGCGCAATGGTCTTCAGATCCGCCTGAATCCCGGCGCCCCCGCCGGAATCTGAACCCGCAATGGTAAGGATCCGTTTCATCCGGTTTTCAATCCCGCCCCATGTTGTATGGGTCCGCAGCGCGTTTGCGCGTCTTTGCATCATCGCAAAAAATTTCTCGTCGGCGTTGCCGATGCGTCCCAACCAGACGGACGCCCTGTCTATCTACCGGGCGCCATGCCCCCTGTCAAGCAAACACCCCCGACCCGCCACGCCGGGACGCAAAACCAACGACGCCGACCGGATTTGCCAAACCGGGTGAAGGGTTATCCATTATCTTGACTTTCCAAGGCCGTTCTCCTATCATCTTCAAATGGTTGGCAATTTTACCAATGCCATGGCATGGAAATCATGATCAAGTTTATCGAAACCGTTGGGCGCGGCCTCATCCGTTTTGTCGAGGAATTCGGACTTGTCATGTTTCTTTTTCTCGCTGCCGTGGTCTGGGCATTGCGCCCCCCTTGGCGCATCAGGGCCGTTTTCAAACAGATGGAATTCGTTGGGGTCAATTCGCTGCTGGTCGTGATCCTTACCGGACTCTTTACCGGCGGTGTCCTGGCCTTTCAGGCTTATCATGGATTCCGTCTTTTCAGCGCTGAAAGCCTTGTGGGCTCCACCGTGGCGCTGGCCATGACGCGCGAACTGGGCCCCGTGCTGACATCGCTTATGGTAACGGGGCGCGCCGGATCCGCCATGGCGGCGGAGCTGGGAACCATGAGAGTCACCGAGCAGATAGACGCACTCTACTCCATGGCAACAAATCCTATCAAGTATTTGGTGGTTCCCCGCATCATTGCCGGCATACTGATGCTTCCACTGCTGACCATTATTGCGGATTTTGTGGGTATTATCGGAGGATACCTTGTGGGAGTCGGACTTCTGAAGATCAATTCCGGCATCTATGTGGCCAAAATGATTCAGATCGTCGAGTTGGACGACATCCTAAACGGCCTGATCAAATCCGCCTGTTTCGGACTGATACTATCCCTGGTGGGATGCTATAAGGGTTTCTACACAAGAGGAGGCGCCCAAGGCGTGGGCAAGGCCACCACCCAAGCAGTGGTGGTGGCATCGGTTTCCATTCTCGTTTGTGACTACTTTTTAACCGCCGCCATGTTCTGACGCATCGGTTTGTTTTTTGCGGTTTGTTTTTTGCATGATATGTTTGGCTTTCTGTTATCGACGCAGGCTTTCCGGCCCCAAAGATATTGTCCTTATGGTCACGATTCAGCTTATCGGCATTCATAAATCATTCAACGGCCAAAAGGTCTTGGACGGTGTCAATCTGGACATAGAAGCCGGGAAAATCACGGTGATCATCGGCCAAAGTGGCGGCGGAAAGAGTATTCTTTTAAAACACATGATCGGGCTTGTCCGACCCGACGAGGGGCAAGTCCTGGTGGAAGGCATGGACATTTCCCGTTTGAATGATCGAAAACTCAATGAGATCCGAAAAAACTTCGGGATGTTGTTTCAGGAAGCCGCCCTGTTCGATTCGATGACAGTCGGAGAAAATGTTGCCTTCCCCCTAAATGAGCACACACGGTTGACCCGCAACCAGATCCGGCAAGCCGTTCATCAGAAGCTGCTCCAAGTCGGGCTCCGGGATGTGGTGGACAAGATGCCTTCGGAACTAAGCGGTGGCATGAGAAAACGCGTTGGACTTGCCCGAGCCATGGCGCTTGACCCTAGAATCATCCTGTTCGACGAACCAACCACGGGTCTGGACCCCATTACGGCGGACGCCATAGACCGCCTGATTGTGGACACCCAAAAAATCACCAAGGCCACCTGCGTAGCTATCAGTCATGATATCGCCTCCACCTTTAAGATCGCCCACACCGTGGCGATGCTTTATCAGGGCAAAATCATCGCGGTGGGCACGCCCGAGGAAGTCCAAGCCTCGGAGCATCCTGCGCTGCAGCAGTTTATCCAAGGCAAGGCGGAGGGTCCCATCATGGACTATTATGTTTTGGACATGTGACATGGATGTTGAATCAGCATGACGAAACTGAGCGTTGAAGCAAAAGTGGGAGTTTTTGTTATCGCCGGCATACTGGTGCTGGCTTATATGTCCATGAAGGTCGGCACGTTCAAGTATGGACCGGATCAGGGATACACCATACACGGGTATTTTGATTCCGCCGAAGGCCTCGTCAAGGGGGTCCCCGTCCAGGTTGCCGGAGTGGACGTGGGCAGGGTCAAAGATATCGCCCTGGAAGACGGAAGGGCCAAAATCACTCTTGAAATCAACCATGACGTCCAATTAGGCAAAGACGTGCAGGCCGCCATTCGCACAAAAGGGGTCCTTGGAGACAAGTACGTGGAACTCCTCTTGGGAGCGCCGGGCGTTGCGCGCATGCAACCCGGAGAAGCTATCCGGCAAACGACGTCGCCTACCAACATTGATTCCTTGTTGCAACAACTCCAGTCCATCGGGCAGGACATGAAACAGCTGACCCAGTCCTTTTCGGGAGCGATTGGCGGAGAGGAAGGCCGGGAATCCTTAAGGATTATCGTGGAAAATCTTCGCGCTTTGTCCATAACATTGAATGAGACCGTTCAACGAAACCGCGACAACATCGATCACGGCCTGGACAACTTTGCCCTTTTTTCCAAAGATATTCGAGACATGACGCAAGGCAACAAAGAGGTCCTGAATGATATTCTGAGCAATTTGAAGGACGCTTCCGGCCAACTGAACGAAGCCATGCTGGCCTTTGGTCGCATCACGGAAAAAATCAATCGGGGAGAGGGCACACTCGGCAAACTCATCCAGGACGAAGAAACCGCAAAAAACATGGAACAGACCATCGTTGCGCTCCAGGAGATTACGGAAAAAATCAATCGGGGCGAAGGCACTATCGGCAAACTCATCCAGGACGAAGAAACGGTGGAAAACATCAACATGACGTTGAGCAGCGTCAACGAGTATCTCCAAAAAGAACGCAGCTTCCAGACATTCCTTGACTACAGGGGAGAGTACCTGTTTGACAGCGGCGATCTGAAATCCTACTTGTCCCTCAGGATCCAGCCCAAAGAGGATAAGTATTACCTCCTGCAGGTGGTGGACGATCCCTATGGAAAAACGGAAACAACAATCACGACAACAGAGAGTGGCGGGGGGGGGAGGACCCAGACGAACGTAGAAACCAAAAAGGATGAACTCAAGTTTTCCGCCCAGATTGCGAAACGGTATTATGATCTGGGATTTCGGGCGGGAATATTTGAGTCAACCGGCGGGGTGGCGATTGACTACTATTTGCTGAACGACGACCTGATGTTGTCCATAGAGGCCTTTGATTTCGGTTCCGACCGAGACCCCCACATGAAAGTCAGGGCAAACTACACGCCATTCAGATTCTTTTATGTCACCGCCGGCTATGACGATTTCCTAAGCGATGTAGACCGGGAATCTTTTTTCCTGGGTCTGGGGCTGCACTTCTCCGATCAAGATCTCAAAACCCTCCTTGCCGGAGCGCCGATTCCCAAATAAATCCGTGTTCCCGTCATGTGGCAAAACGGTGGCGGCGGCGGACACGGCTTTGCTTTAACGGACATGATTCGCCCGATCAGGGCAATCGTACGCTTTTGCTTTTCGCGATACCCCAAGATCCGGGCGCAAACCATCCGGACGGGCATCGGGTCCGTTTGGTTTTTTCGTTGAAATCCCAACAGGCATGTGACATGACAAAAGGCATCGATCCGACTTCAGCCCCTTGTTTCCGGCCTCTGCTCCTGGGGACTATACAAGCGAAAGCGAAAAAAGGAGATGCATCGAAGAGACCCTGACAACGTAAAACCTTTTGAGCTCGTCAAGTTTTTTACTTTTACCAGCCTCATTGTCATCCTGCTCGGATCCCTGGCCCTTTCCATGGTGATTGCCCACAGGGCCGAAACCGTACTGATAAAAAAAAGCGAGGATTATGCCCTGCTGATGGCGGAAAACCTCAATCATCAGGTGTTTTTGCAGTTTATCGTGCCTGCCGCCTTTCAGTTCGGCCAAGTGATTCAACTCAGAAACAAAGCCCTTTTCGAACGGTTGGATCAGGTAATAAGAAATACATTGCACAGTTTTAGCGTCGACTTGGTCAATATTTTTGATCGAAATGACAACGTGATTTTCTACAGTTTCGATGAAAACCTGTTAGGGAAAAAGGGGTTGGGGGGAAGAGATTATCAACAGGCCTTACTGGGCATATCTACATCCAGGCTCATTCGAAGAGAGGGGTTTTTGAGCACACTCGTGGGAACGCCGAAAGAAAGTGAATTGCGCACGTATGTGCCCTTGAGGGCGGAAAAACCCTTATCCAATATTGAAGGACCCATTCTCGGCGTGTTTGAACTGGTACAAGATCTTTCCGAGGATTATCGAACTATAGCGGATTTTAAGCACAGAATCATGATCACCTCGGTCTTGATCATGGGACTGCTTTTTGTCGCACTGCGATACATCGTCAAAAGGGGCGAAAGGATCTACGAAAAAAGGGCGGAGGAACGACTGCTCTTGAGAGAGAAACTAAGTCAGGCCGAACGACTGGCCAGCCTGGGAGAAATGGTAGCCGCCGTGGCCCACGAAATCCGCAATCCTTTGGGTATTATCAGCAGCACGGCCGAACTGCTCAAAAGCAAGTTTGCCGCCGATGCCCCCGAAAACGCCTTGGCCGATGTGATCGTCCAGGAGTCCCGGCGGCTCAACGGCATTGTCACGGATTTTCTTGACTTTGCACGTCCGCCGATTCTGCATGTCATGACATGCAACGTGGCTCAGATCCTCAAGAAGAACATAGACTTCCTGGCCCCGGAGCTGCGGCGAAAAGGACTTGAAATGCGAAAAAGGTTCGCAACCCACATCCCCGACATGCAAGGTGATTCCGGGCTGTTGCACCAGGCGTTTCTCAATATACTGATGAATGCCATGCAGGCCATGGATGAGGGAGGAACGATCTACGTGGAGATGTCGGCCACGGATCGCATACTCACCTGCGAATTCCTGGATGAAGGTCCCGGCATTCCCAAGGCGATACAAAAAAAGATCTGGGAACCGTTTTTTACGACAAAGGACAAGGGGAGCGGACTTGGCCTTCCCATCGTTAAAAAAATCATCGAGGGCCATGGCGGCACAATCGTCATCAAAAACGGTCCCGAAAAAGGAAGCCTGGTTATCATTACCTTGCCGCTTGAATTGTCGAACCCGCATGACAATCACCTCGGGTAAGTGCCGTCAACCCATAGGCGACCGGTTTCCTATGCGTTGAAAAGTTCGTGCGACGGCCAACGGCTCGGGACACCGCGCCCCGTTACATAGGAAAGAGACAATGCAAACTATTCTTATCGTCGATGATGAAAAAAATTATCTGGTCGTTCTAAGTGCGTTTCTTTCACAAGAAGGATATGAAACCGTGACAGCCGAAAGCGGCAAAGACGCCTTGGAAATCATAGAATCTACAGACCTGGATCTCGTACTCACAGACATGAAAATGTCTCCCATGGACGGTATCGAGCTGCTCCGACATATCAAGGCACGGGTCCCGGACTTGCCTGTTGTCATGATGACGGCATTCGGAACGGTGGAAAGGGCTGTTGAGGCCATGCAACTTGGCGCCTTCAACTTTATTTTAAAGCCCTTTGAAAACGAAACGTTGAAACAAATCGCAGACAAGGCCGTTCGGACTTTCGGTATTTTGAAAGAAAACCGTCGTCTGGTCGATACGCTGGAACGTCTATATTGTTTCGACAACATCATCGGCAAAAGCAGACCGATGCAGGCGGTATTTCATATCATCCGCAAGGTGGCCCCCACCAAGGCCACGGTGCTGATAACCGGCGAGAGCGGTACGGGCAAAGAATTGATTGCCAAGGCGATCCACTTCAACAGCCCCCGTCGGAACAAACCTTTCGTGGCGGTCAGTTGTGCGGCCCTGAGTGAAACATTGCTGGAAAGTGAGCTGTTTGGGCATGAAAAAGGAGCCTTCACCGGCGCCGTGGCCATGAAAAAAGGACGCTTTGAGATGGCCGACGGCGGCACATTGTTTCTCGATGAAATCGGCGAGGTCCCCGCTCCTTTGCAGGTGAAGCTCTTACGGGTTCTTGAAGATATGGCTTTTGAACGCGTCGGCGGTACAAAGACCATCTCTGTCGATATTCGACTGCTGGCGGCAACCAACAAAGACCTCAAGGCTGAGGTTGACGCCTATCGTTTTCGGGAAGACCTGTTCTTCCGCCTCAATGTCGTGCACATGGCTTTGCCGCCGTTGCGGGAACGTCCCGAGGACATCCCGCTTTTGGCAACCCATTTTGCGAAGAAATACGCCCGGGACGTAGGTCGGACCAACATGACCATTTCTCCCGAAGCCATGCGTTTTCTGTGTGACCACCGGTGGCCCGGCAATGTGAGAGAATTTGAACATGCCATTGAACGAGCGGTTCTTTTGAGTAAGGACAACCAGGTATCCATGGAAGACCTGCCCAAAGATCTCATTGGGTTTTCAGATCTGGAAACGCCCATCGATTGGCAAAAACTTTCCAACCTTCCGGAGACCCTGGATGCCATTGAGAAAAAACTGATTCAAAAGGCCCTCGCACTGTCGAACAACGTACAATCCCGAGCAGCCAATCTTCTTGGAATTCCCCGAGCAAACCTTCAATATCGCCTCAAAAAACACCACCTGATCTAACCTTCCAGAAACACATTTATTCATGGAATTTCAGGCATATGGCAGCATTGAACCGGATGTTGGATTCGGTTGTACAAAAACTTGGCAATGCATGGTTTCCTTTTTATTTTCAACCCATTATATCGGCCCCCAAACGACTTTGTATAAAAAGTTGGCACATAGAGCTATCTGTTAAAGTATCAAAGGGTTAAGCAGGTTTCGGCAAAAGAATTGAAAAAAAATGATACAAATCCGCCGTTACGGGAAGGTCGCAATGGGAATCAATGGCAGGGATTTATCCAAAAAAGAACGACGATATACATTATGAGCCTCCGGGCAAATATATCTAAAGAACAATGGGTTACTTGATCACGCCGCGTGATTCCCCCGAACGAATCAACACGTTTCTTCTCACCACAAAAACCTTGGCACCGTTGTTGCGTAACCCGGTAAGTCGACAGCGTGGTGAAGAACTTTCTTCATTCGCTTTCCTCCTGTTTGAGGCTAACCGTTGACCCGCGGTTAGCCTTCTGTTTTTGGTGGCCCCTTCTGTTTTTGGTGGTCTTTGGTGGCCAAGGATGAGAGCGGCGGCGGATCAAGAGCCCAATGTCCCGTTGGCTGGGACATGGGTTATAAGCAACGATCCCATAGATACGTTGTTTTTACGCGACACTTTTCAGATGATATGTTGCACCCTGCCAAAGGGGGTGCCGAAAGACAACTGCCTGGAAGGCGGTACAAGCCGTCACGCTACTCAACAGGCGCTTGCTCCCGCAAACCCCGGCCCTGCTGTTCCAACCGGACATTGTGTGCCTCCACGGCCTCGTTGTGGGCTTGTCGTCTTATGTCAAAATCTTTTATCCGTTCGTTGAAATCCTGTATTTTCTCCTGAAGTCTTTTTTGGTCATTCCCGGGCAAAACCTCCGAGGTCGCCTCCTCAAGCTCTGCCCTTTCCTTCATGAGCGCTTCATATTCGGTGCGCAACCGGACACCCGATTGGCCCAGCGGTCCTTGTTCATCCCCGTACCCGACATCTTTGACCAAACCCGATTGTCCATCCCCTGACTTACCGTGATCTTGACCCGCCGCTTCGAGGACATCGTCTGTTTCTTGGCCTGTTAAAGAGGGGTTTTGCCTTTTTATAGGATGCACCACCTCTTCATAGGATTCAACCTGATTTCTCTGGTCTGCGGGAACATTGGCCAGGTTGTCTGTAAACTGAACGGCGCCTTCTTCATCCAGATATTTGTAAATATCGGCTTGGACCAGCCCGGGAAGCCCTAACGCAATGACAACAACCATGAGTTTTTTCAATGTGACCATACGGAATATTTTCCTCCATAAAAAAAACGTTTCCCCCAAAACCGACAACAATAATATCACAAAACCCACAGGGGCTGCACTGAAATTGTACGGTATGTGCTTCCGCAACAGCCTGCCGACCTAAAAACGGGGAATGACCGCTTGCGGGCGCCAACATCGGCGCACGGATGACTCGCCCTTACGTTATTGCGGCGCCATGTAGACCAAACGACTTTCATCCATTTTCAAGGACTACCGGTTGAAATCGAGAGTCTTATCGACTAAACTCGGCCACCATCCCTTCCACACTGTCAGAAGGATGGATTGCCGCCGTCTTTAAGTCGATTTGTCACGGAGAAATCTGAAATGCAAAAAAGTGGAAAAAACAGATCGTTTCTTGATCACCTGATTCTGACGGCTAAGGGCTTTTGTATGGGCGCTTCAGACGTGGTTCCCGGTGTGTCCGGCGGTACCATAGCCTTTATTTTTGGTATTTACGAAGAGCTGATCGATGCCATCAAATCCATTGACCTTACCAGTATACGTCTGCTTGGAACGCTGAAAATAAGGGCTTTTCTGGAACAAGTTCCATGGCGATTTCTCACAGCGGTGGGGATCGGCATCATAGCGGCCATATTCTCTTTGGCCAAAATCTTAAGCTGGCTCCTGCGCCATGAACCTATTCTGATCTGGTCGTTCTTTTTCGGTTTGATTCTAGCATCCATTGTCACAGTAAGTGGTCGGGTCAAACATTGGACAATATCGCCATGGGCTGGGTTTTCGGCAGGCACTCTTGGCGCCTACTTGGTGGTGGGATTAGTCCCTGTGTCGACTCCGGATGCTCCGTGGTTTCTTTTTATCTGTGGCGCCATAGCCATCTGTGCCATGATTCTCCCGGGTATATCCGGTTCTTTTATTTTGGTACTTCTGGGCAAATACCAATTCATCCTAGAAGCGGTCAACCACAGGGATTTCTTTACCCTCTCGATCGTGGCCTCAGGCGCCTGTCTTGGAATTGCGGCTTTCTCTCGAATGCTGAGTTGGCTTTTCAAAAACTATCATGACCCAACGGTGGCCGTGCTGGCCGGGCTCATGCTCGGATCCCTGAGAAAGGTCTGGCCATGGAAACAAACGTTGCAAAGCACCACGGACAGGCACGGACAAATAGTGCCCATCGTCCAGGAGAATATTCTCCCTTCACTATGGACCGCGGAGGTCACCACGGCGTTGTTGCTCGCAGCAACGGGTTTTTTAGTGGTTTTCTTTTTGGATCGACTGGGAAGGCAACAAAAGTGATTTTCCGGGAATTGAAACGCCTTTAAGGCCTATGCGTCTTTCCAACCATGGTTTCCAATAAGTTTAACGAACCGACAACCCCCCAGATTTTTCTCACGAATGCCGTCGGCATATTTCACGACCTTCAACAGTGACTGGGATTGCGTTCCACCCACCGGAACCACCAAGCGGCCGCCTTCCTTGAGCTGCCCCAAAAGCGCTTCCGGAACCTTCGGCGCGCCGGCCGTCACAACAATAGCGTCAAAAGGCCCCTCGTCTTCCCACCCCAAAGTCCCGTCGGAACATTTGGCGACAATGTTATGGTATTTGAGTGCATCCAAAAGCTTGCGGGTTGCAATAAAGAGCTTTCGGACCCGTTCAATCGTGTAGACCTTATACGACAATTCGGCCAGGATAGCGGTCTGATAGCCTGAGCCCGTGCCGATCTCGAGCACGATATCTTGGGGAGTCAACTCCAGGGCCTGGGTCATCTCAGCCACAATGTAAGGCTGGGAAATCGTTTGCCCCTCCCCGATGGGCAGGGGAAAATCCCCGTAGGCTTGGTCTTGAAGCGCCTCACCCACAAACAAATGCCGTGGCACCTTGCGCATGGCATCCAAGACCCCGGGATCCCGGATCCCTCTACCCGCTATCTGGGTACTGACCATCTTCTCACGAAGGCGCTTGAATTTCATCGGGAGGTCCTGTCGGGTGAGTGGATCTTTCGTTCCGGATATGGCCACGGTTCCGGCATGATTGATTCCGTCGACGCCGCTTCTAAAAATTTTTCAAAAACCCTATCAGAACGAGGACTTGGAGTCAAGAGGCGGCACCTTTAATGTTTACCCGATCCCATTATTGTGATATTTATAAGACAGGTATCGATGATGGCCGGCAGCCAGCGTCGGGTTGCCCAAACCGCAAAAGCCATGGGCGCCGCGGGTGAGCCCGTGGGTCGCTGAAAGAACCCTTCTTCGGCTATGATCCGGCCTAAGGGGCCGTTTCAGCCCGGGAAAAAACCATTCGGCTGCAAGGCCATGTCGGGCGGAAAGAGAGGTTTCTGTGTCATTCAAAGAAAACCTGAAAAAGAAAATAATGATAGACAGGCTTTCTAAGACCACGGTTCTGTCCATCGGTTCTCAAGAAATTCGACGAAAAATAGACAAGGATGCGATGAGGCAATTGCTTGCTTTCAGCCCCTTTGTTCCGGAAAAAAGAAGAGACCTTGAACTATATTATCGAGAATTGAACCCGGATACAGGACAAATCCTGGTTCTTGACAATGAATTGCCCCTTTACGGAAACACCTCTTTGGACGATGTCACACTTCGACGCAGTCCTGAACTCAAAGAGATGATCAGTATCCGGAATGTGATTAAGATACTCAATGATTCTGATATCCTGATGTTCAAAGGACGCGAATCGGTGACCTATATCCGCGACCGGGCGTTGGAGTTGCTGGATCTTCGATACGACCGCAAGGACATAGAAGACATGGCCGATGAAGGCATTCAGGCACTTGCCATGGCGGATTCCGAGGCGGTGGAAAACATACTGGAACTCTTTGTAGAGGTTTTATGCTATGAACCGTTGCCCGCCGAACTTACAGCCAACAACTTTGCCGTTTTTGGCGCCCACCACGGCCGAAGCGGACAAGACGAGCACTTTGGCCCTGTCGTCATGTATAACGACAAAACCAATGTGCTTCGGTTCATCCGTCATCAAGTCCCCATGGACGATCCTGTCGCCAGAGATCGAATACCCGGCGTTGCACTGGGACAAACGGAACCGGACGCAGAAGACATGCGGGTATTCCATTTCCTGACACAGGAGGTATTAAAACACCGGGGGCCCACGGTGCACTGACAAATTGCCGCACAACCCTTTGCCCTGCGGGCGGCATGGCACACATAGTGCATATTTTCAAAGCCTTCCGGCTTTTCCCAAAACCCACTGTTTAGGCCGGACAACACGTTTTCACCGAGGAGTATATGAACAATCTTCCCCCTATCGAGATTGATCCAAGTCGATTTCTTCGGGAACACTGCGCACTTCCCGCTCTGCCTAATGTGGTCATCAAGATCCAGAAACTCATAGAAGCCGGAGACGCGGATATGGGCAGCGTGGCAGACCTGATAAGCGGCGAACCTTCGTTGGTGGCTCAGGTCCTGAAGATAGCGAATTCAGCCTACTATGGTCTTTCTCGGGATATTACGAAGGTGAAATTCGCCATTGCGTTCCTGGGCCTGAATGAAATTTACCGAATGGTTCTTTCCCTGTCGGTGGTCAACACCCTGGCCATTGAGGAAAAGAACGAACTGGACAAGTTCTGGTTTCACTCGTTTTTTACCGCCCTTTGTACCAAGTACCTGGCGAAAAAATTCGAACCGCACCTGTCATTTGAAGAGCTATGGTCGGCAGCCATCCTTCACGACATCGGCAAGCTCGTCTATTTGAAGTTTTTTCCGGATCACTTCAAAGCACTCAGTCGTTTTGCTCTGGAGAACGGCTGTTTTTTCAGCACAGCGGAAAAGCATTATTCTTTACCTCCCAGCGCGCTTTTTGGAACCCTCCTGTGTGATCATTGGCGGTTGCCCGATCACATCAAAAGCGCCTGCGCGCGGCACACACTTGCCGACCTGCCGGACCTGACCCTGAACCTGAAGCTGGGCCGTTTCCAACGGATGATTTGTCTGGGCAACTTACTCACAGTTCTGTCCACCAATAAACTCAACGACAAAACCAAACAGGAAATTGCCGAAGCAGCTCAGAATAGTTTGGATTGCGAAGAATCGGAATTTTTGGCTATGATGGGGGACATCTATGAGCTGCGCATTGACGTAGAAAGATTCACAGAACACTTCGCCTGATCCGAATCCGCGTTGTTCCCAAAACAGGTTCCGGCGCAGCATTTTTCATGGCCCAAATCAGTCGGGCCGCCCGTTATCTTCTTTGCTGTTTTCCGAAAATCCAGACCAAAAAACGCCTTACCGTTTTCGCTTTTGTGTTCGAAAAGGCGTTTCAACACAAAGTCGGCCGATCGATGAATGCATACAACCGAGAACAACTTGAAGCTGTCACCACGGTAACCCGTTGCCTAAAAGATTGGCCCCGTCTGGAAGTAGGCAAGTTGAGGACAAGGATCGAGAATTATCTCCGGTTCAGAAAAGATGTTGATCGTTTCCTGCAACACCATTTTTCTGCGCTTTGCACGCAAACATGCTACCAAAGCCGCCAGAGTGCGTGTTGCGGTCGTGAAGGAATCACAACATTTTTTGCCGATGTCGTTATCAATGCCCTAATGTCGGGGGATGACGAAATGGAAAAAATCATTCAGACCCTTAAGCTGTCAGAGCAAGGCGCCAAGTGTGTTTACCTGGGAGAAAAGGGGTGCCTGTGGCGTATCAAACCCATCGTATGCGAAATGTTTCTGTGTCAACAAGTGAGAAATAAAATTTTTTCTCAAAACCCCGGCGCACTGCAAACATGGAAGCGCCTCAGATACAGAGAAAAGCGATACATCCGGCCCAGCCGTCCCGTCCTGTTTGACACATTGGAAGCATATTTCATGGCCAAGGGGGTCCGGTCCGGTCTGATGTATTTTCACAACAGCCCGGGCCTTCTACGGATAAAAGCTTTCGCACGGAAGAAAAACCGTCAAAACCCGTGAATGCGTTGGATATCGGAAGTGCTTTGCCCAACCGCGGTGCAGTCACGAGAGAACAAAAAATTGCAGATGCCGTATAAAATGGTTGGTAGGCGTCGGCCGTTTGAAAATACCAGGGTTGCAAATTCTTTTGTTTTGCCGGTCGTTGCTTTGATCAACGACAGACACGGCCCTTGCCCTAAACGATCCGCTTAAAATCCTTTTCAATGTGCTTCACGCTGCGACGAATGACCGTCGGTCGGCCGTGGGGGCAATGGGCCGGATCTTCAAGCCGGTCCATTTGTTTGAGAAGGGTTTTCATTTCATCCTCAGAGAGTCTTCTGTTGGCGCGGATCGCCCCATGGCAGGCCATGAGCATCAAGCATTCATCCGCAGCCTCGCCACGAAAGTCTGTCGCAAAACCAATTTCAGCAGCTTTGTCAATAATATCCATAATAAGCGGCTTTACGGATTTGTCTCCAACGATGCTCGGCGCAGCCCTTATCAGATAAGTCGTACCGCCGAAATGCTCTATTTCCAAGCCCATCTTTCGCAAGTTTTCAATGAGGGAATCCAGAATCCCGGCTTCTCGGTGCGTCAGTTCCAGCTTTTCGGGTATCAGATTGCCTTGCACGGCAATCCCGGATTGTTCATAAGCAGCCTTCATCGATTCAAATAACACGCGCTCGTGGGCCGCATGCTGATCCACAAGGACCAATCCGTCCTCGGATTCACACACAATATAACTATTGAGAAGCTGTCCTATAACTCGCATGGACGCAAAAGCAGTCCTGTCTTTTTCCCAAAGCATGGGCTCGGATTCGCTGGAAGCCATGACGGGTTCCTGCCGGAATACCGCTGTCGGTTCACCGGTCGCACTTACTTCAGGAGCAACGCGGTAGGCCGGACGACGACGTATGGACCCAACGGCCGGTCCACGGACCAACAAAGGCCGGCCCACGGACCTCATAGTCTTGGCAATGCCTGTTGCAATGACCTCATGGACGTGTCTTGGAGCCTTGAACCGTACGGTGTCCTTGGTAGGATGAACATTGACGTCCACGTCATCGAAAGGCAGTGTCAAAAAAAGCACGGCAACCGGAAATTGCCCCCTGACAAGGCGACCAGCGTACCCCTCCATGACGGCATGCCGGATCACAGGGTCCCGGACAAATCGGCCGTTGACATAGATATATTGCCCCCGGGAGGTTGTTCGGGTGATTTCGGGGGAAGCCGCAAATCCGTGGATGCGTGTATGCCCGTCGCGGTAGTCGACTTCGCGGAGGTAGGCCCCCACGTCTTCTTTCATAACGTCGGTAATGCGGTGCAGGCAATGGTCTGTGGGACTCCAATTGCCGAGATCTCTTCCGTTGTGGGAAAACCGGAAGTGAATGCTCGGCAGGGCCAGTACCGTTCTGGTAACAGTCTCACTGATATGCCCCATCTCCGTCTGGTCGGTCTTCAGAAACTTGCGCCTCGCGGGAGTATTATAGAACAGGCGATTGACCGTGATCATCGTTCCATTGGCCGCACCCACGTCGGACACTTCCTTGATTTGGCCGCCCTTCACAACGATTCTGGTGCCCACGTCAGCGCCTGTCGCCTTGGTGACGATCTCCATGTCCGACACGGATGCGATGCTGGGCAGCGCCTCGCCCCTAAACCCCAGCGTCGCAATGGAAAACAGCCCCTGCTCGTCGTATACCTTGCTGGTTGCAAAACGCTCCAATGCCAGCAAGCTGTCGTCACGATCCATCCCGACGCCGTTGTCGGAAACCCGGATCGAAGATTTCCCGCCTTTTTTTACCTCTATGGTAATCCAGCTGCTGTCCGCATCAATGGCATTTTCTACAAGCTCTTTGACAACAGAGGCGGGACGCTCTACAACCTCGCCGGCGGCAATCTTGTTGGATAACATTTCGGAAAGGATCTTAATGCGGGACATACGTTTTTTTTAATCGTAAAAAACCCCAAAAAACCACGTTTCGTTGGGTGTTGGCTCTTTGAAAACCCTACGGATTCATGTCGTAATCATTCAAAGGCACAACCTCCCGGACCAGGCTTGCATCACAAGAAGAAAGTCGGGAAAACCACTTACGTGTCTTTTGGATGCTCTTTTTCGGCATAAAACCGGATCAGAAATTCAGCATCCTTTGGAGCCAGGTCGAACCGGCTGCACGCCTTTTCAATCAGACGGTTCAAGTCTGCGCCGGGATTGGCCAGGCGCTCACCGGAAATCCACTTGGTCGCCTTTCTAACCGCTTCCCCTTCAGGTTGAATAGTCATGAGATTTACCCTTTCCTATTGTCAGCCATGCGCGGCCTGGCCGTCCGTCGGCTGGTGACCGATTACAGTCTTGGCCTGATTTTTCTAAAGTCTGTTTCCTGCTCCAAGTTGTAAGCCACGCGAAAAAGTTTTTCTTCATCAAAATGGGTGGCCAAGACCTGCAATCCGATGGGAAGACCCTCGCTGCTGAATCCGCAGGGCACTGAAATGCCCGGGATGCCGGCCAGGCTGGCAGGCAATGTGAAGATGTCGGACAAGTACATGGACAGAGGATCGTTCAGTTTTGCTCCCAGTTTAAAAGCCGGCGTCGGCGCCACCGGAGCCAACAGCACATCACAGGATTCAAAGGCTCTTTTAAAGTCTTCCATAATGAGCGTGCGCACCTGAGATGCCTTTCCGTAATAGGCGTCATAATAGCCGGCCGAAAGTGCATACGTACCGATAATTATCCTGCGTTGCACTTCCGGCCCAAATCCTTTGGAGCGTGTGTTTTGATACATGTCCATCAGATCATCGGAGGTGTTGTTTCGAAATCCGTACTTCACGCCGTCGTAACGGGCCAGATTCGAACTCGCCTCAGCAGGGGCAATAATATAGTACGTAGCCACAGCATACGCTGTGTGGGGCAACGACACCTCCTTGCACCGCAACCCAAGTCCTTCCAGGGTCTTGATGGCCCTGCCGACGGCGCCGGAAACCTCTTCGTCCAAACCGTCAACATGGTATTCCTTCGGTATGCCCGCCACAAGTCCGTCGAGCCCGAAACGCAATGACTCGGTATAATCAGGAACAGGTCGCGGCACGGAGGTAGAATCCATGGGATCGTAACCGCAAATAGCATTCATGAGCAAAGCGCAGTCCGTTACATCTTTTGCGATCGGACCGATCTGATCCAAAGACGATGCAAACGCCACCAGACCGAAACGAGACACCCGCCCGTATGTCGGTTTCAGCCCGACAACCCCGCAGTGGGAACAGGGTTGCCTGATGGATCCTCCGGTATCCGTTCCGATGGCGCCGATGCATTCGTCCGCGGCGGCGGCGGCCGCAGAGCCGCCGCTGGAGCCGCCGGGAATCCTCGACAGATCCCAGGGATTGCGGGTCGACTTGAAAGCAGAATGCTCGTTTGAAGACCCCATTCCAAATTCATCAAGATTGGTTTTCCCCACGATGACCGCACCGGCATCTTTGAGTTTCTGCACAACAGTGCTGTCATATACAGGAACAAAGCCTTCCAGGATTCTTGATCCGCAGGTCGTCCTCACGCCACTGGTACACAAAAGATCCTTGACGGCAAGCGGGATCCCGGTCAAAGCGGTGGTCTCGTTCCGCGCCACTGCACGATCAGCCCTTCTTGCATCCTCCATGGCTTGATCCCGCACAAGCGTAAGGTATGCGCCCACTCTGCCATCCACTTTCTCGATACGATCGAATACGGATTCAGTCAGCGCCTCGGAACTAATTTCCTTTTTTTTTAACAAATCACGGGCATCATGTATCGTCAGCCGATAAAGTTCCATTGGCCGGAGTCCTCTTTTCTTCTCAAACGCTTTCTTTTTTTACCATTGGCACTGTCGCCCCCGACATGTCAGCGGATGATTTTAGGAACAACAAAACTGCCGTCCTCCGGCTCCGGGGCGTTGGCCAGCGCACGATCAACGGAAATGGAGGGCCTGACGACATCATCCCGAAAGGCATTGTTGATAACAATGGCATGGGATGTGGGCACAACGCCTTGTGTATCCAACCGGTTTAATGTGTCCACATAATCAAGAATGTCTCCAAGCTGTTTTTCGTATAGCGCCACGGCCGTGTCATCCAAATGCAGCCGGGCGAGTTTTCCCACGTGAATGATTTCTTCTTTTGTGATCTTCATGGCATCAGGGTCCCCGTTTATCCATTATTTCCGGGAAACGATACTGGAAAATGGATCACTCTTGAATGACAATCGGCGTATAGTTTTCGGCCCTGAGCTTTGAGGCCGTTTCCCGGGCTTCATCACGGTCCCTGAAACGACCGACTCGAACCCGGTAGTAAGTTCCTTTTCCACGGATTTCAGCGGTGACGGCATACGCGGAAAACCCTTTCTTTTTAAGAGCAGAAACCACTTTCTCAGCCCTGGACAAGTCTTTTAGCGATGCCACCTGCAGGGCAAAGGACCCCTCAGTGGACACCGTCGTCCCCCCGACAGCACCGGCGCCCTGCCTGTCCTTGTTGGATACGGCCGTTTTTATCCGGATTCCCGTTTCCGCGTTACCCTCAGGTTTGCTTGCTTCAGCAGACGATCCTGTTTGCACGGGATCCTTCCAAGGCTGGGCCAGCGATTTTAAACGCGCTTCTTCCTTTTTGTCCGTCAACACCTCGTAGAAACCCAGATGCGCTTTTTCCGAGGCAAGGTCCACGGGCTGCTCCTTAATGCTTTCCGCGCTTTTCAGGGCGGCCTGTTTCAGATCAATGAGTTCCTTTGTCAGTTTTTCCACATCAAAGCGCACCGGCGAAAGCCCACGGCCCACAATAACCCCGAGGGTGAACATCCAAATAAGAGCCAGAAAGGCAACCCCGACCCACAGAAACATCTCCTTGCCGGTCAACTGGTAAACCCGGCCTTTCTTGGGGCTGTCACTCTTTTTCGATTTGCCGGCCATTACATTTTCTCCGGAGCAGACACCCCCATCAGAGCAAGGCCGTTCCTGATGATGATCCGAATGGCGGAAACCAGGTACAATCTTGCCGCAGACAACTTGGGATCTTCGCTGACAACTTGGTGCTTATCCCGATCGTGATAATAGGCATGAAAAGCACCAGAGAGTTCTCGCAGATAAAAAGGAATCCGATGGGGCTCCAAAAGACGGCCGCTGAGAGCCACGACCTCAGGATAGCGCGCCATTAACTTGATCAACGCAATCTCTTCCGGAAGGTTGATAATATTGGCGAAACTCTCGTCCCAAAAAATTTTCACGTATCCGCGTTCCCGAGCCTTCCGCAGCAGATTGGAAATCCTGGCATGCACGTACTGGACATAATACACAGGATTCTCGTTCGATTGCTTCTTTGCCAACTCAAGATCAAAATCCAAAGGACTGTCGTAGTGGCGAAGCAGGAAAAGAAAACGCGCCGCATCTTTTCCCACCTCGTCGATGACTTCCCGAAGCGTGACGAACTCCCCGGCCCGGGTGGACATGGCCACGGGTTTGCCCCCTCGAAGCAGATTGACCAGTTGAACAAGAACAAATCCTACCGTTCGTTTGTCATGTCCCAGCGCTTCCACCGCGGCTGATATCCTGGGCATGTAGCCATGATGGTCCGCCCCCCAGATGTCGATAATTCGATCAAAATTCCTTTCAAGCTTGTCTTTATGGTAGGCAATATCTGATGCAAAATATGTCGTCAGCCCGTTTGCCCGCACAACGACGCGGTCCTTTTCGTCGCCATACTGTCGGGCTTTAAACCACAAGGCTCCGTCTTTTTCATAGATGATACCGCGAGCCTTCAGGTCCGTCACGGCGGCGTCCACCGCACCGGTTTCGAAAAGCGACTGTTCGCTATACCACCTGTCAAAGTTGACGTTGAACGCGTTCAGATCGTCTTTTATACCCGCCAAGATATGGTTGGCCGCAAATGTCGCGCAAATGCCTATGGCCTCGTCTTCGGCCAAATTCAACAGGTGATCTTTTTCCTCGGAAAAAAGCCTCCGGGCGATATCTTTAATATAATCTCCCTGGTAGGCATCTTCCGGAAACGACACGACCCGGCCGCACAGTTCCCGGTAACGCAGAAAAACCGATTTGCCGAGCGTAGCGATCTGACGTCCCGAGTCGTTGATATAGTATTCTTTCTGCGCCTTAAAACCCAAGGCCCTCAAGATGCCGGCAAGGGTGTCGCCTACGGCTGCACACCTGCCATGGCCCACGTGAAGAGGCCCGGTGGGATTGGCGCTGACGAATTCGACTTGAACCCTTCGGCCCTCACCGACAAGAGACTCTCCGTAGGCGCCGTTCCGAGCATGCACCGCTTTTAGAACCTCAAACCACTTTTGTTCATCAACAAAAAAGTTGATGAATCCCGGCCCGGCTATTTCCGTCTTGGCCAGCACATGGGCGGAATCGCTGATGTGGTTTACCACGATGCCGGCAATCTCCCGAGGCGCTCTCTTCTGGACCGAGGCGATAGTCATGGCCACGTTGGTGCTGAAATCCCCATGAGCCGCCACTTTGGGTATCTCAAAAACGACGGGGGGCAACTCCGGCAGCCGCTGGAGATCCCCTGAAGAAAAGGCGGACTTTAGGGCTTGCCTTACAATGGGCTCAAGGATTTCTTTCATGGGCCGCTTTTTAGCCAGAATTCTCATCCAAGTCAAGGATTCCAATACATGGAGGCCGGTCAACGGTTTCCGGAAAAACCAAGCCAAAATCCGGGAAACACGGAACCATCCAAAAACCGCATGATCGACGGTGGCGGAGTATTATCGACAACGGAAACCCGCCGGCCCAACCCCCATGAACCTGCGTTTACCACAAACCATCAAAATGGGAATGCCGCGCGGCGTGGCATGGCGTCGACGCTCGTATTTTCATCCAAACCTCAGCGTCATATAACAATTGACAGTATGGACAATTATATTTATGTATGGCGCAATAAAATCCAAAATCTAAGACATTGACTCAAACCAAAACAGAAGCATACCGGGCCTCATCCAATTTGTTTTCGAACACATACAGGGGGATACTATGACTGAGATTATCGATGTCACTGCCAGGGAGATTCTTGATTCACGTGGAAATCCGACCGTTGAAGTCGACGTGGCTGTCGCCGCCGGTTTCGTGGGCCGAGCCGCAGTCCCGTCAGGCGCCTCAACGGGAAAGCGTGAAGCGCTGGAGCTGCGGGATAAGCGCAAAAAACGCTATGGCGGAAAAGGCGTTCAGACAGCCGTATCCAATGTCGACAAGGTCATTGCTCCGGTCATCGTCGGAATGGACGCTGCCGATCAGGGCGCTCTTGATCGGCGTCTCCTGGAACTCGATGGAACCGCCAACAAGTCCAAACTGGGCGCCAACGCCATACTGGGCGTATCTCTGGCAGCGGCCAGGGCGGCGGCCCTGGCTTTTCAAATGCCCCTTTATCGGTACATCGGCGGCATCAATGGGAGGATATTGCCCGTGCCCTTGATGAATATCATCAATGGCGGCGCCCATGCGTCCAACAATCTCGACATCCAGGAGTTCATGATCGTGCCCATCGGGGTCGGATCCTTTGCGGAAGCTATTAGAATGGGGGCAGAAATCTTTCACCAGCTAAAGGCCGTCTTGAAAAAAGAAGGCCACAACACCGCTGTTGGAGACGAAGGGGGCTTTGCGCCAAACCTCAAATCCAATGCAGAGGCATTGCATCTGATCATAAAGGCCGTGGAACAGGCCGGTTACAAGCCCGGGGACCAAGTTGGCCTAGCCCTGGATGCTGCAGCAAACGAGTTTTATCAAAAAGGTGAGTACGTACTTAAAGGTGAAGGCAAAAAAGGAATGAAGGCTGAGGCCGTCATAGATTATTATGAAAAGCTGATAGAGACCTACCCCATCTTGTCCATCGAAGACGGCCTGGCCGAACAAGACTGGCCGGGGTGGGAACGGATGACGGAACGGCTGGAGTCCAAGATTCAAATCGTCGGTGATGACATCTTTGTAACCAACCCGGAAATATTTCACAAGGGCATTGATCGCGGCATTGCCAACGCCATTCTCATTAAACTGAATCAAATCGGCACATTGACTGAAACGCTTCAGACCATTGAGATGGCCAAAGACGCCGGGTACGAAAACGTGATCTCGCACCGCTCAGGAGAAACCGAAGACACCTTCATCGCCGACCTGTCCGTAGCGGTAAATGCCGGACAGATCAAAACCGGATCCGCATCAAGAACGGATCGGGTCGCCAAATACAATCAGTTGCTTCGGATTGAAGAAGACCTGGGTGCCAATGCCCGGTTTTCCGAGACTTTTGGTTAGGTTTTTTTGCCGCAGAACCATATGGAGAAACACGGACTTTTTTGCCGGCGAATCTATCCGTGCAGGCCGGGAATACCGTATTCAAAATAGGACCGCGCAACATCGGCCCACAGGCCCTGCACGGCAAGAATCAATTCGACCACCTCTCTCACAGCCCCCCGTCCGCCAGGGGCCAGGGTCACGTAATGGGCAGCGCCAAAAAGATGTTCCGAAGCATCGGCCACGGCTATGGCCAAACCCACCCGCGCCATGACCGGTAAATCCACCACGTCGTCGCCCATGAAAGCCACGGCTTCCGGCGGGAAACCCTTTTTTGACAGGAGTTTTTCCAGGACGGGAATCTTGTCAAAAACCCCCTGCGTAACCTCGGATATACCCAAATCCGCCGCCCGCCTTTCCACCAGGGGTGAGCTCCTCCCGGAAATCAAGAATACCTCGATACCGGCGCGGTGCAACATCTTGATGCCGTGACCATCCCGCACATCAAAGGTTTTTGTTTCGGTGCCGTCATCGTGATAGAAAAGACGCCCATCGGTCATGACTCCGTCCACGTCCAGGCCGAGCATCTTGACTTTTTTTATCCGACTTACGGTTTGGGCATTGATCCGCCCAACCACAGAGGGCGTCTTCACTACGGCTTTTTCCCCGGGCTCTTTCAGAAATCCTACGTTTTTGGTCATCGTCTTCGTCCTTCGGTATTGCTTTCCTTGTTCTGGAGTCTGATCCAACAGCGTCGCGAAACCGTAAAACACCCGGCTATGACCGCCCACCGCAGGCCAACGAAAAAAATCGCATCCCGGGACTATAATCAGGAAGATCTCACCGGCTTTTAGGTTGTATGTAATAAGCCGATAACATCAAATGGTCAACGGGATTCGGCGAAAAAACAGGGTGAAAGATTGTAAAACCACGAGGTGAAAGATCGTCGGACCGCCGGATGACACCGCCTATCTCACGGCAAAGAACCCGGAGCACTTATGATCAGGTCGCGAAACAATCCAGGTGTCTTCTTGACAGCCGTCCTGTTTTCCTGTCAAAGATATGGCCTGCTGTCGCTTGGTGACAGCCATTGCCAAACTGAGATGAAGGTGATCGCCACGTTGCCTTCTTAGCGCGTTTCGAAAAAAGGAGATTCCAGGATGACTCCCAATGAAATGACCGCTCCGCCGAATTTTATCCGCCATATCGTCGATGAAGATATGAGAAACAACACATATGAAGGCCGTGTCGTCACGCGGTTTCCTCCCGAACCAAACGGTTATCTTCATATCGGACATGCCAAGTCTATCTGTCTCAATTTTGGCTTGGCTTCCGAATATGGCGGCACATGCCATCTGCGGTTCGACGATACCAATCCGAGCAAGGAAGAGACGGAATACATGGAATCGATTAAAAAAGACGTTCGGTGGCTCGGTTTTGATTGGGGAAAGCATCTTTACTATGCCTCCGATTATTTTGATCAGCTCTACAGCTATGCCGTTGCCCTTATCAACAAAGGCAAGGCCTACGTAGATAGTCTCAGTGCAGAGGAAATCAGACGGTACCGGGGTACCCTCACGGAACCAGGCAAGCACAGTCCGTATCGAGATCGGTCCGTGGAAGAAAATCTGGCCCTGTTTCAACACATGCGCGAGGGACGATTTCAAGACGGCGCCCATGTGCTCAGAGCCAAGATCGATATGGCCTCGCCAAATATTAATTTGCGCGATCCCGTTATGTATCGCATACTTAAAATGCCTCACCACCGTACCGCAGACAAGTGGTGCATCTATCCCATGTATGATTTCGCCCACGGCCTCTCGGATTCGATAGAAAAGATTACCCATTCCATTTGTACCCTGGAATTTGAGGACCATCGTCCCCTCTATAACTGGTTCATCGAGACCCTGGGCGTCTACCATCCCCACCAAATCGAATTTGCCCGCCTGAACCTCACGTACACGGTCATGAGCAAACGCAAGCTTTTAAGACTGGTAAAAGACGGCCACGTCGCAGGATGGGATGATCCCAGAATGCCCACGATTTCCGGTTTTCGAAGGCGAGGCTACACCCCGGAATCGATCCGCGATTTCTGCGAGCGTATCGGCGTAGCCAAACGGGACAGCACGGTGGACGTGGCCCTGCTCGAACACTGTCTGCGAGAGGACCTGAACAGGCGCGCCCATCGGGTTATGGCCGTGCTCCGCCCGGTTCGTCTCATCATTGACAATTATCCGGAAGGCCATGCTGAAGCATTGGACGCCGAGAACAACCCGGAAGACCCTGATGCGGGGACAAGAAAGGTTCTCTTTTCCCGGGAGTTGTTCATCGAGCAGGAAGATTTCATGGAAGATCCACCCAAGAAATTCTTCCGTCTGGCCCCCGGCCGGGAGGTGCGACTCAAACATGCCTATTATGTGACATGTGTTGATGTCAAAAAGAACGCGCAAACCGGGCACATCACTGAAGTCCATTGCACCTACGATCCGGACACCCGGGGCGGATGGTCTGAAGACGGTCGCAAGGTCAAAGGAACCCTTCATTGGGTTTCCGCCGCCCACGCACTGAAGGCCGAAGTTCGATTGTACGATCATCTCTTTGTGAAAGAAAACCCGGAAGAGGCGGACGATGGGACTGGTTTCGAGGCAAACCTGAATCCCAAGTCCCTGGAAATCTTAACAGACTGCCGCGTAGAAGCCGGTCTGGCGCGGGCAACCCCCGGTAACCGGTATCAGTTTTTGAGGCAAGGCTACTTTTGCGTGGATGCCAACGACACTTCCGAACAAAGGCTGGTGTTCAATCGTACCGTGCCGTTGCGTGATACCTGGGCAAAGATCCGGAAAAGCCGAAACCAAGGATGATGTGGAAAGCCGTCAGGGACAACGCCCCTTTTTCCGTGTTGTCCGCCGCACCGAAAAAAATGGCCAAAATAGTCTTGCAGCGCCAAAGGCGCCGCCTTGGTACCCGGATGGAGACATGCTATATGGCCTTTTCGAAAATCGTTGTTTTTATTGGTCTTCTTGCCGTACTTCTTTGCTCTTGCGGTACCAAACAAGCCTGGTATCGGCACAGCCGCCCGGAAATGGTATGGTTCCAAAAGGGCGTCGCAGACGAGAAAACCCAATCCGACCTTGAGACATGCAGGCATGAATCTCCCGGCGAAAAAACCCTCCGTCGTTGTATGCAATCCAAGGGGTACCTCCTGGTCCCGCGTGCTCAAGCCGAACTTCTAAAAGTGAAATCCCTCCAAAACAGAGGCGTCGAAGATAAAGACATCGCCATGCAGTTGGGACTGGAACAGAAAAAGGTCGCTCAATACACGGCTGAGGACTACGAAATGGGGCATATTAATGCTTTGGGCAAACAGCCCGTAGACGTGTTGGCAAGCCTGGGCAGGCCCGCAGTGCCCCAGTTGATCCATGAACTCAAAAGCCAAGATCCACTGGTCAGGCGACACGCGGCAGAGGCGCTGGGCGAGATACGGGATACCAGGGCCATAGACCCCCTTGGGCGTGTTCTCAAGGACAAAGATGCACTCATTCGAAGACATGCCGTAAAAGCACTTGGAAAGATCGGGGATCCTCGGGCTGTGCCCCTGCTTGCGGAAATCTTGAATGACCCCGACGAGCAGTCCCATGTCAGGATGACGGCGGCCGAAGCGTTGGGGGACATCGGGGACAAGCGTGCGGTGGAGCCTCTGGTTTCGGTGTTGACAGGTTCCCACTGGACTATCCGAAGAAGCGCGGCGATCGCTTTGGGCGCGATTCGGGATCCGCGGGCAGTGGCACCCTTAATCACGGCATTGCAGGATGAAGACGCTTCAGTGCGGGGCCGCGTCGTTGAGACCCTGGGAACAATCAAGGATCCGCGGGCAGTTGGACCGCTGCACTCCGCTTTGAAAGATCCTGACGGCAATGTCAGGAAGCTGGCTGAGCAGGCATTGACAAAGATTGCTGGAACAGCGCCACGGTAGAGCAACAGGGTAAAAACGGTGGAACGGCGCCGATAAACCAAACCCTTCTACCGGATCCATATTCCCGCCCCAAAACGTCCCGCCTTTGCGTTTTCGCCTCGGTGGGAAAAATACAGGCGGGATGCATGACAACATGTGCACACCCCCGCCAATTCCACATTTTCTTCCGCCAGACCGGCCTGGACAAGCTGCCCGTGATTTGCCCTCCACAGGTCAAAATATCCGGTGCCGTCAGCGGCCCGGCGCCCCACATGGTTCTCGTGGTCGCCCGGCATTTCCTCGATCTGGACAATGACCTCGGGACCCACCTGAAAGCAACAAGGCCCGATGGACGGCCCGATGCCTGCAACCATATCTTCGGGAGATGAATCGAAATGCTCCCGGAACACGCGCAGTGTTTCGCGAACAATGCCTCCAAGCGTGCCTTTCCATCCGGCATGAACCGCGCCAACCACCTTTTTTTGGGGGTCATACAAAAGAATGGGCACGCAGTCAGCCACCAGGACCATCGGGCAAATCCCAGCCATGCTGGTCACCATGGCATCAGTGGAATCAATGGCGCCGTCGTAATTCTCTGCGCCTTTTCCTGCCGTGGACTTGTCAATAACACCGACGTGGCGGCCGTGAACCTGTTTGGCGGTGGTAATGCCGCCGGGGGGTATACGCAACAGGTCCGACAACCGGCGACGGTTGTCCAAAACGCGCCGCATCGCATCGCCTACATTGAATGACAAGTTGAAAGTTTTGCAGGACGGATCGTTGTCGCTGCCCATGCGCGTACTTACGAAATGACCTATCTCTTTATATTTGGAAAGGCGTTCGAAAAAGGATACGGGTATCCCGTCGATTTTTCTCGTCATCATAAGCTTGTCGTCCCTGCATCATTTTTTGGTTTCATCCGGTTAAAGCGCACTCCTTCAATCCTCCACGAAGTCGGGTGTTTTGGTGTCAACCGGCAAACTGTCTGAGCGAATTAGAGCGCGTTTTTGCCTGTTGATACTAAAATAGCCGGCTGTTGACACACACGGCTATCCCTCAAGTATGCTTTAACCGGATGAACCATTTTTTGGCTTCAGCTGCCTGCATTTGAAAGAATCCTGTTGACTGAAAGGTTATTATGTATTAGATAGACAAGTTTACAAAACTAAAAGGCAGCTCGTCCCCTATTTGGAACCTGGATAGCTTCCCCAATTAGGGGCTTTTTTGTTGTTTTTGGAACAAACGGGTTTAGGTTGTTTTTTAAGGACTGGAAACGATGAAAGACGATATTCAAAAAGTGAGAAACATCGGTATCAGCGCCCACATCGATGCCGGCAAGACAACGATTACGGAAAGGATCCTGTACTACGCCAGGAGAATTCACGCCATCCACGACGTTAAAGGAAAGGATGGCGTGGGTGCGACCATGGATTTTATGGAACTTGAAAAGGAACGGGGCATAACCATCGCCTCGGCAGCCACCTATTATGAATGGCGGGGCCATGAAATCAATATCATCGATACACCGGGACATGTCGATTTCACCATAGAAGTGGAACGGTCTCTCAGGGTCCTGGATGGAGGCATTTTGGTTTTGTGCGCCGTCGGTGGGGTTCAATCTCAGTCCATTACAGTCGATCAACAGATGGCCAGATACAAAGTGCCCTGCATCGCCTTTATTAACAAATGTGATAGGAGCGGCGCAAACCCTTTTCGCATCATGAGACAACTAAAGGAAAAATTGGGGCATAATCCAGTGGCCCTGCAGATTCCGATCGGCCTGGAAGCGGACTTTGAAGGGGTCGTGGACCTGGTAACGATGAAGGCCCTTTACTTTGAAGGAGACAACGGGGAAAAGGTCCGTGTAGCGACAATCCCTGAACACCTGGTCTCTGAGGCTGAGGCAAAACGCGAGGCATTGATCGATGAAGCTTCCATGTTTTCTGATGAACTTACCGAAGCCGCCCTTGAGGGACACGTCTCCGACGAGATGATACTCACCGCTGTGCGCAAGGCCGTCCTTGGGCGTCAAATGACCCCTGTATTCATGGGATCGGCCTATAAAAACAAGGGCATCCAACCCCTGTTGGATGCCGTAACATCGGTTTTGCCCTGCCCCGCGGATGTGGCCGGCGAGGCGATCGACCCGGATAATGCCGAACAACCGGTTCGGCTTGTGGCGGACAGCAAGGCGCCGCTGGTTTCTCTGGCCTTTAAGCTGGAAGACGGCCCCTATGGCCAGTTGACGTATATCCGGGTGTATCAAGGAACGCTTTCCAAGGGAGACACGATCATAAATGCCCGCACGGGCAAGAAAGTCAAGGTTGGGCGCGTTGTTAGGATGCATGCCGATCAAATGGAAGATATCGAAAGGATGCCCGCAGGATATATTGGGGCCCTGTTCGGCATTGACTGTGCTTCTGGAGACACATTTGTTGCCCCGGGCACGAACCTGACCATGACATCCATGCACGTGCCGGAACCCGTCATTTCCTTGGCCATCGTTCCCAAAGACAACAAAGCAGAAATCAATATGTCCAAGGCATTGGGTCGCTTTACCAAAGAAGACCCGACGTTGAAGACGTTTGTGAGCAAAGAAACGGGAGATACCATCATTTCCGGTATGGGAGAATTGCACCTGGAAGTTTACATTGAGCGCATGCGGCGCGAATATCATGCGGAAGTAACCACGGGCACCCCTCGAGTGGCCTATCGAGAAACCATTACCCGCAGGGCCGACTTCAACTACACCCACAAAAAACAGACCGGAGGCGCCGGGCAATTTGGCCGGGTGGCCGGCTACATGGAACCGACGACGGAAGAATTCGAATTCGAAAACATGGTGACCGGAGGGTCCATTCCAACCCCATTTATTCCTTCCTGCGAAAAAGGATTCAGGGCATGCCTTGCCAAAGGCCCCAAGATGGAATTTCCTGTTACAGGAATCAAGGTGGTCATCAATGACGGTGCGTCCCATTCGGTGGACTCCTCGGATAAGGCATTCCAAGCGGCGGCCCGCGGTGCTTTTCGAGAGGCTTACCCAAAAGCCGGCCCGGTCATCCACGAACCCATTATGAAAGTGGTTGTTGAAACACCCACGGAGTTTCAGGGTAGCGTGATGGGTTCTTTGAACCAGCGGCGGGGCATTATTGTGGGCACCCAGGAAGAAGGGCCGTTTTGTATTATTGAAGCGCAGGTTCCCCTTGCAGCAATGTTTGGATACGCAACGGTTCTCAGATCTTCAACACAGGGCAAAGCGCAGTTCACCATGGAATTCGCGGCTTACAAACAGGTTCCCAAGACCGTGGCGGAAGAGATTGCCAAAGATGCTTCGGGCGGGAAAATGAACGTAGCCTAAGATTGTCGGCACAATCATGAACATCGTTGCCTTCAGATTCCGGGCGCATATAACATTTTTCACCATTTTCGGCGGTAACGCCGCCTCCCACAAAATGATGCGGTTGTTTTTCTAAATGAACCAACAAGGCTTATCACGTAAACTCCGAAAGGATATAGAAACCCTGGAAACCGAAAGCGAGGACCGGGAACCTTTTTGCGACAAGATCGTTCACCTCAAAGACAGGAATCTTACCATGCTCAAAAAAGATCTTATTTTTCGAAACCCGCTGAGACTCCTCGGCAAAAGCAAGGAAGACATACTTGATGCCGGAGAGTTTGGGGCGGTATTGGCCAGAGCCGGCGTGGGAAAAACGGCGTTCTTGGTTCAGCTGGCCCTCAACAGCTTGCTGAGAAGTAAAAACGTGCTGCATATCAGTCTCAATGATCCCGTCAAGAAAGTGGTTCTGTGGTACGAAGAAGTCCTGCGAAAGATTGCGGATGAGTACAACATCGGGCAAATTGAAAAGCTGCTGGAAGCCGTACAACCCCACCGGTTTATTATGACATTCAAGGTGGAGGGATTCAGCGCCCCGAAACTGGAAGAACGACTGACCGACCTAACCGAGCAGGGTATATTCGTGCCCCAAATGATCTTGCTTGACGGCCTTCCTTTTAACGCATCCATCCGAGAATCCCTTCTGCCGTTGAAACAACTGGCCCAGAAACAGGATGCACACGTATGGTTTGCCGTTTGCACGCACCGCCATGACAAGATAAGCCACGAGGGTATCCCCGCACCTCTTCAACCCGTGGTCGACCTCTTTGATGTGGCTGTTGAGCTGCAGCCGGGCGGAAAAGAGATTCATATCAGAGCCCTTAAAGTGGGGCAAACCCCTTCACAGGCGCCCGAACTTATTCTTGACCCCTCAACCATGTTGATCAAATCACAAGAGTGCTGTTGATCTTTTTATCCGACCTGGTCTTGGACGCCTACCCGTGCTTGTTCGCATTGCCTCTTCAATATCGATACCCCTGTGACTTTGGGGCAAACCGGCACAGCCGCGGCCGCGCTTTTTTCCCTTTGCCGAAATACCGAAATCGTCCGGCAGGCCGGCTTCTACGCCCAATATGTGGTTGACCCACATAAAACTTGCCTATTATATTATCATCACAAGAAAGAATTTTGCCGCCACTGCCGAGGTGCCGGAGCCATGACGCCGAGCACCCTGATTCTTGGGCAAGACGAACGAGAAAAACGCTTCGGAGTTATGGACGTTCGGCTTGCCCAAAATACGCCGACCGGAGAGGAACCGACATGCCCATTTATGAATTCTATTGCGAGCATTGCGACACACTGTTCAACTTTTTTTCAAAATCCGTCAACACCTCCAAACGGCCCATGTGCCCTGCATGCAAAAGGAGAAAGCTCAAAAGACAAATGTCCGCGTTTGCCAAGATCGGCGCGGCAAAAGACGACGGCGATATGGGTGATCCGCCCATGGATGAGGCAAGACTGGAAAAGGCCATGGGCATCCTGGCACAAGAGGCCGACGGCATCAACGAAGACGATCCGCGCCAGGCGGTCAGGCTGATGCGCAAGTTTACGGAGGCCACAGGAGCCGGCCTGGGCCCGAGTATGGTAGAGGCCCTGGATCGCATGGAAGCGGGAGAGGATCCTGAACAGATCGAGGCGGAAATGGGCGACCTCATTGAGCAAGAAGAGCCCTTTTTATTTGAAGGCAAAAAAGGGGGACACAAAGCAAAAAAAACGCCTCCACGCCGCGACGAAACCCTATATGACCTTTAGGACTGCCGGAGGCAACGGAATGAACACAGAAAAAGTAATTCTGCAAGGAGATGACATCGATCGCATTTTGGCTCGGATGGCGGACGAGATTTTGGAAAAACACAAGGGCGCGGGAAATCTCGTGCTTATAGGCATCAGAACGGGAGGCGTGTATCTGGCGGATCGACTGGCGGCAAAGATCGTGGCTGCCGGCGGGACCGCCATTTCCCGTGGCGATCTGGATATTCCCCTGTCCCGGGACGACTGGACCCGTATCGGGCATCAGCCCATTGTACAGAAAACGGAATTGCCTTTTTCCCTGGACGGCAAGCAGGTCATTCTGGTAGATGATGTGCTTTTTACCGGACGCACCGTCCGCGCTGCCATGGATGCCCTTATGGACTTCGGCCGCCCGGACCGCATCGAACTGGCGGTACTGGTGGACCGAGGCCATCGGGAACTACCCATACAGGGCAATTTCGTCGGAAAATACGTTGAGACGGTTCGTAATACGATGGTCAACGTGTACCTTACTGAAAATGCGGAGCGCGACGAGGTAACCATCTCGGGATGACAACGGCAAAAGACAACGTCTGTGCCCATGCCGAAGAGATGTTGCCCGTTTTTTCCTTTTTCGTATTGACAAAGGGGTTTTTTTCGTATAAAGACCAATTCTTGAGTTACGTTTGATTTCGCTAGTCTGGCTTAAACATTAAATATTTGCGAAAAGGAGGACATTGGCATGCCAGTAGTTGAATTTGAAGGAAAAACCTTTACCACAGATGAGGACGGTTTCATTGACGCCTTTGAAAATTGGTGCCCGGAGTGGGTTCAGTTTGTAAAGAAGGTCGAGGGTATCGACGAAATTAACGATGAGCACTGGAAGTGCATTAACTTCTTGCAGGACTACTACAAGAAGAACGGCATTGCTCCCATGGTGCGGGTCTTTTCCAAGGTGACCGGTTACAAGCTGAAACACATTTACGAGTTGTTTCCTTCAGGCCCGGGAAAAGGTGCATGTAAGATGGCGGGGTTGCCCAAGCCGACAGGTTGTGTGTAGAAAGCCGTTGAATTAGTATGAATAGGTAGTATTTGTCGCAAAAGAGGCCTTACCCAGTTGTAGAGCCTCTTTTGCTGTTTCTGAAGGCCCGCGGATGAAACAGGTGCTGACGGTTACAACCCATGCCCAGACCGAGCTGATAGATGTCACTGCGGAACTGGACAGGGCGATCCGATCAGAAAATGTCCATGAGGGGTTATGTCTTATCTATGTGCCCCACACAACAGCGGCTGTAACCATCAATGAAGGCGCGGATCCGGCTGTCAAAGCGGATATCCTCATGGCGTTGAACCAAATCGTTCCATGGGAAGATGCATACAGGCATTCGGAAGGCAATTCCCCTGCCCACATCAAGGCCGGCATCATTGGGCCTTCCCAGGTGGTGGCCATTGAAAATGGTCGGTTGGCTTTGGGAACGTGGCAAAAGGTGTTTTTTTGCGAATTTGATGGTCCCCGGACCAGAAAACTCCAGGTCCATACTGTGTGATAAGGGCCGGGCATTGTGGTTCCGTGTGCCCTTTTTGGACCATGGGACAGGGAATCCGCTTGACACTGTGGCCTTGTTGTGATAGGGGTCAACGCATCGTAATGGTTTGTTTGCTGTCAAGACCGCGTGTTTTTCTCCGCCGGCAAACGCAAAGGCTACAAGTTTGGCTGCCGTGTTTTCAGCCATGAGGGTAGTCGTTGACTGTGGGGATTCTTGGCGCTTCCGGGTGACAGGCAGGTTTTGGTTTGGGATTGGAGTTTTGCGAAGCCGGCATAAATGCCATCAAGGCCACAGGTCTTGGTGGCTTTTTTCGTCGGATCCATATCCCAACTGAATTTAATCATTGAAAGGGGGATGTGGTCATGGCGGAAGGTACGGTGAAGTGGTTTAACGAAAAAAAGGGTTACGGATTTATCAGTATGGACGAAGGGCAAGACGTGTTCATCCACTACAGCTCTATAGCAGGCTCCGGGTTCAGGACCCTGTATGAAGGCCAACGGGTTCGCTTTGACATCGAACAAGGAGATAAAGGACCCCAGGCCGTGCAGGTCGAAACCATCTAAAGAAAAAGGCGTTTTTACGGCTTTTCAAAAAGGAGTTTGGGGGCCGGTGGAGCCCAAAGCTGAATTTCAAAAAAGACCATTTTTACGGAGGAATGCATTCGACAGCCCTGTCATCTACACCATGGCAGGGCTTTTTTTCCTTTAAAGGCAAGTTTTACAGCTTTTGGACGAGACATTGCTTTTCCTTTAATTGTTTCTTCAGCCTTCTTTTGTACAGTTCTCTTTTCAGCTTGCTGATGTGGTCAATAAAAAGCGTGCCGTTAAGATGATCGATTTCGTGCTGCAACACAATGGCCGGCAGGCCTTCTTTTTTAAGGACAATAGGGTTGCCCTCCCTGTCTAATCCCTTCACCGTAATATAGTTTGCCCGTTTCACCTCCGCACAATAGTCCACCACGCTCAGGCATCCCTCTTCGAATGTCACCGACCCGCCGGCCTCCACAATCTCGGGATTAATCACGATTTGGAGCCGGTTGGGTTCATCTTTAGCGGAAATATCATAAATGATGATACGGCACGACTCGCCTACTTGATTGCCCGCAAGGCCGATGCCCGGGGCCTGGTACATGGTATCGGCCATGTCGTCGATGAGTTCCTGAAGCCTACCGTCGATATTTGTAACCGGCTCTGCGCGCTCCCTCAAAATACTGTCAGGATATGTGCAAATTCTTCTTAAAGCCATGCGCTCCATGCTCCCGGCAAAAGACCACGCATGAAAAAGGCGGCTTGGATTCTCCTGCGAGGCGGAAAAAGGAAACCCAAACAGCACGTTTCCGGTGTTTCATTTTGTGGATCGCTTACAAACGCCGTGCCTCGTGGAGAAAACAGCGCAATGCAAGGTTTTCTTTTAAGGGTCATATCCCGATTAGTTGTAGTTCATTATGGTATATATTTAAGTGGTTATCCAAAAAGCTCAGGTTCCAGAGGCCTATGGGTATGGGGCCGCAAGCCGGGCAACTGTCTGAGCCGCTTAGGCCGAGTTGGGGGTGCCGCTACTCAGCTTTTCCGGAGGGGTTACAAACCATCATAAACTCTCCCATGATGCGCAGTTACCCGTCGACGGCATTCCTTACGCGGCCTTTGCGGCGAGTTTTGCCCGCCTGGAGGACCGATGCCCATAGGCCGGAAGACAGTGTTACTTGAGCTTTATAGATAACTGTATTCTTTTATTATCGTATATACACATATCGCAAAATAAGCTACATGATCAACCGTTTCCGTTAACCTGGTTTTTTGTTAAAAAACGCTCCGATGATTCCCTTCGACGGCCTTACCGCCGGTCAGCGCCGGACACCCCGCCCAATGCGGCCAACACCTGTTCGTGCTCGTTTATACTCACGATTTCCGTGTCAAACGTGGCATGAAGTTTCAACACATTTCTTACCACATGGGTCATCCGAGCTCCCAGTATCATCATGTCCGTGTAGGGAAGCAGCGCCGACAACACGGCGATGTCGGAAGCCCCGGTAAGACGCTCCGGCCGCCCGGCTTGTCTTTCCGAAAAAACATTCCAAATATCCCGTTTTATCCTGATCGCAGGCACACCTGTTACCGCCCCTGATTCATACAATGACACGAGCCCTTCAAGGCCTTCCGGTTTTCCACTGAAATGATTCCACAACGCCAGGGGCAGATCCGTCTTTTGTTTTGACCAGAAACCGGCTCCGTGTGCTTCGGTCCTTTTTTGCGCCATAGACCGGTATCGCATGCAGAGCCTTACAAGATCCCTCGAGTGCCTGGCAAAACGTTTGAACAAGGCGTGATCATCGTTAAACGCCGCCGCATCGAATCTGATCCTAAGTCGGTGGGATACGGATTTGCCTGGTTGTCCGGCCTCCGGCGCATCTTTTTCGCGAAGGACTTTTTGTTGGTGCAAGGCCACGGAAGGACATTGTTTAAGTATGGACAGAACCGCTCGTTTCGTCAAAGCATCGGTCCAGAAATCGCGAAAATTGAGCGGACTATTTCCGTTTATATGGTTCTGAATCGCCCGGAGCACCTGGGCGTCTTCAATCGACTGGCTGTGCCGGAAAGACAATGAAAAGGAAAGCTTTCGCATCATGTCCAGCCCTTCTCGGGCCTGCCGTCCCCCCATTTGAAGCATCTCTCGCTGAAACGTATTTTCAGGACACACCAATCTGCGACATTCAACCAGGTGCCGGATCTTTTCATACAGCGCCTTGGTGTTTTCCGTGGCCGGCTGTCCCAAACCATATTGGATGATTCTTTCCAGCACGGGGGTATCGAGATAAAGAATGGCAATGGGTGAACGTTGTCCTCGGATCACGGAAAGTGTGCGACCGAGCGCTCTTTTTGCATCTCCTTGTGGAAGAGCGTCGATTTTTTCCTGAACCGCCCTGTCCATCGCATCAAAAAACGCATTGGCAAAGAGCCGGGCGCCTTTGTCCAGGGCCGCGTAGTTCCTCACCATGTATTCGTAGAGTTGGCGCCGGGCAGGATCGTTCCACCCCTTTTTCCGGCAAGAGACATCCGGAGAAATGGACCTAAAATATTTTTCAAGCTGTTTTTTCGAGATCATCCCAATACTTCCCGACCATCGTTCGGAGGTTCTCCATAAAAAGACAACGCGGCAGGAAGTCAACAGACCGGTCAACCCGCCTGGCCGAGGAAAAAGTTCTAGCCCTTTTCGGGTCTTTTTGAGATTTCATGGATCATTTTGTCCTCCGATCCAAAGTGTCGACACAATGTGTCGAAGATTTCCGCGCCGTGGTCGATAAAATAACAGCAATCAAAGACCTTCGGGGCCACCATCTTTTCGCGAACCATGTGGTTGAGCCAATCCCGCAAGGGTCGGTAGAACTCACCCACGAATATCTGGGGTTTGTAATGGCCTATGCCGAGTTTTTTCTTCACAAAGGTGATGGCGTTTTCCAGGTTCGTGCCCACCCCGCCCTTGAAATAAATGTCTGCTTCCGTCGTTACAGAAAGGATTTCTTGGCGCTCCAACAGGTCATTTCTGGATAGATAGGCGGCAAAATCAACATGAGGATAGATCTCCACCCCGGGAATCTTCCAATAAACAGCACCGGAGAGCATGCCCATGGAGGCCGTGGCTTCGGAGACAAAGGACGTAACGCTTCCGGTATTGCCCCCGGTCAACACGCCGCAAATGCCCCCGTGGAAATCCTTGAAAGATTTGATGCTGTCCACAATCTCTGCCTGGGTCTCAGCGTCCACGCCCCCGGCCGTGCCGTAAATGGCGGCCAACTTTCTTGAACTGAACGCCTCGTTGAAAGAAGGTATCAAGGACGAGCGCATAAAAAACTGTTTGTACAGGACAAGATCCCCTTGCATGGCATTTTTCCAATAGATTTCCACGCCCATTTCCTGAAGGGTGTTCATGAAGGCCAAATCTTTGGACCGAAAAAAGTACTCTTCCACAGGGGCCTTTCTGAAGGTCAGGTCTCTGATCAGCCCAAGATCCGCGGCCACGATGAGATAGGATGCCAGCAGCCGGTCCGGAAAATTCTCAAGAACCAAACGGGAACCGGACTCCAGCTCCTCCAATAACAAAACCCGTTTCTTATTGAGTGTAATGAATCTTTCACCGCCGTCTTTTCCCATGGCCGCAATGGTGTCGACATTCACGGATCCTGTTTCGTACAGTTCATCGAGGCGCGTGGACCCGGAATCGATATAGAACCGCCTTTTCACCTTCTGTTGGGATATTCCGGGCTTGTATACTTCAACATGGCTTTCTTTTTTGATCATATCCGTGTCGCCGCCCACAAGCTCAAGGTAGATCACCCCATTGGTGTGCTTGCTGCCGACCCTGGCATCCGTGTGTTCGGGATCGAGGATATATATCTCGTTTTGTTGGGTAAAAAGGGTGGTGTGGGTAATAACGCCCTTTCCCGCAGGCACAACCACCCGGTCAACCCTTTGTTCCGGTTGGGCGAAGTACAGATCCTCGCGGGGGATCTCTTTTGTCACCGCCGCCTTTAAGTAATCCGGGGTCAAGACCCTTAGATCGGGAAGGTGAACAAAGGGCATCACCGGAACGGCCAATATCCCTTCTTCCAAAACCTTGGTCCCCTTGGGCACGATAATCATGCGATTCGAAATCATGTTGAGCAGTTCTTCAGCGGAATACTTGAGTTCCGGATTTCTTAGATAGATCTTGCCGACTTCAAGCCCCGGCGCCATCAGCTCTTCAATGGTCGGTCCCACACAATATTCCGGCATATAAAACCAGAACCTGGCATCATAAATAATCTGTTGTCCTTCCAACTCAAAGGGGCTCACCCTTTCCTGGTTGATACCGAGTCTAGCCTTGGTACTGTGTAAGTCCGTGGTAAGACAATGGCGATTGCGAAAAAAATACTGCATTTGTTCGCCGTCCAGAGTCACCGATACCTTTGCGATCACTTCATCGGGTTCGGCTTGAATAATGTTGGTTATCCTGCAATCAGGACTTTCGTTAAGCGACATGAGAGGGCCTCCGAGTCTATATGGGCTGCTGGAAACAAAAGGAAAGACAAACAGGCGTTCAAACACGTCCTTTTCGCCCCGAACCCGTAACATCCCGCGGGTCCATGGCGGTTGTTTGGGGATTTTGCAATCTTCGTACCCGGTATTGCCTTGCAGGTTAAAAAACGGCGGTGCCGGCGATGATCTCCATGTGCTCCGGAAGCAGGTGCCACCGGAGACGGCCTTCGTGGGTCGGAAGTTTTTCCACGTCAATGCGACAGCATGCCCCCATCTCAAAGGCGACCGTGGCCTTAGACCCTTGGGTGAGCAAAAAGGAAGCGATTTGGGCCACGGAAGGTAAATGCCCGGCCACAAGCACGCTGTCAACCCCTGAAAACTCCGACAAGGCTTCAATGGTCTCTTCAGGCGGTGTCATGGCCTTGACTTTTTTAGTCTCAATGATCTTTTCCGAGGGAAATCCCGTTTCCTCAGCCACAATGGCCGCCGTTTGTCTGGAGCGTTTTTTGGGGCTCGACACAATGGCGTCAAACCGCACCCCCAACGTTTTTAAGGCTTTGCCGGCGGCCTGGACCCTGGCCTTGCCTTCCGGCGCCAGGCCTTCTTCCGGATCCTGATCTTTGGGCAACGCCGGACCGTGTTGCATGAGATAGATTTCCATAAGGCTACCTCCGTAATTGGTTCAATATCAGGGTGGGGCGAAGCGAGTTCCCTGACAAAATCAAAATCCGCTAATCTTAAAACCGCGAGCGAACGCCTACTCTCCGATGATCTTCACCAGGACGCGCTTTTTCCGTCTGCCGTCGAATTCGCCGTAAAAGATCTGCTCCCAGGTACCGAAATCGAGCTTTCCTTCGGTCACGGCAATAACCACTTCTCTGCCCATAATCTGGCGCTTCATGTGGGCGTCGGCGTTGTCCTCGCCCACGTTATGCCGGTAATGGGAAACCGGTTCGTGAGGAGCCAGCTTTTCAAGCCACACATCATAATCGTGGTGCAGACCGGACTCGTCGTCATTGATGAACACGCTGGCGGTGATGTGCATCGCATTGACCAGGACAAGCCCTTCCGTAATGCCGCTGTCGCGAAGACACGCTTCAACCTGCGGTGTGATGTTTATGAAAGCCCGTCTGGTGGGAATCTCAAACCAGAATTCTTTGCGATAGCTTTTCATGGGAATCCTCTTTCTTTGCTTGCGGGCACGTCGGCTCTTTCGGGCACACCGGGACGGCCCCGGCAAAAAGGCCGATCGCCTGCCATTTTCTAAAGACCCAATTCGTCGCTGATTTCCTGCATGGCCTGGACGGCAATACCGAAAAAGGCTCCCAGCTCCAGGCCGGCATTCTCTATTTCCAACATAAATTCGCGATTGCAATTTCTGGCAAAGGCCTTGCTTTTAAATTTTTTCTTCAGCGATTTGACCTTCACCTCGGCCAACGTCTTTTCCGGATTCATCAAGGCGGCCGCGTAAATCAGGCCAGTGACCGTTTCGGCGGCCACGAGGACATGCTCGATAGGTCTGGTCCTTTTCTTTTCCGCAACGTGCCCTCCCCCGCATTCGGTCCCCCAGGCGTGCGAGCAGATAATGTCGATCGCCTCGGCAGACACGCCGGCTGCCGTTAAGATGTCTCTGGAAAGGACGCAGTGATCCCGGGGATTGTCTTTTGTCTTGTCAAAATCGATATCATGAAGAAGCCCCAATATGGCCCATTGCTCTTCGTCCTGCCCGAAATGTCTCGCCAGCGCCCGCATGATCATTTCTGTAGCGCGGCAATGCATGCGAATCTTTTCATCGCGGATATGGGCGTCGAAAAGCGCCACGGCGGCGTCATAGGAAAGGTTCGCGTGCACCGGCGCAAAATGGGCTTCCATGACAGGTATCCTCCTCTTGGTTTCGCGTCGTCGGCAAGGCCTTGCATATTACCCGGCAACCTTCACGACAGATAAACCGGCTATAGCAGAAAAGCCCGTGAAGCGGCAAGGGGTTGCGGAAAGATCAAAGGTTTTTGGAGAGTATCGCCATAAAGCGTTTGAAAGAATGGCCGAACTTGACCCTGGGATCAAAATCTTTGTCCGGATGAAACATCTGCGTCGCCATGTGGTCAATGCACTGGGACGCCTTGATATAGGGCAATTGCAGCAAAAGGGGCCTTTTTTTGCTTTCGGCGGCCCGCAGACTTTCCTTGTCGTACTCGATACCGCCCAAATATTGTAGCTCGATTCGAAATCGGTCTTCACAGGAGTTGATATTTTCATTGGTGGTCTTTACCAGATTCTCAAAGAGCTTGAATCCCTGCTCTATAGAACCTACCTGGTTCATGATCACTATAGGCGCAAAGGTCCACCGCGGTCTGTAGCCGGATACCTTTTCTTCCAGCCTTTCTTCGAGTTCTTTGAAACGGGAAAACGCCGCCTTCGCGCACGCATATCCGCTGATCAGGTCTTGCGGGGTAGCCACAATCACCGTTCGGTCGGCGCCCAACGCGAAATCCAGAACGGTTCTGGCAATTCCTGCGCCCAGATCAAAGATCGCGTAATCGTATCTCCGGCTTATCTTTTTGAAATGGTTGATAAACCGCGTCTTTTGGGCATGGTTGAGATTGGCGAGCTTGAATTCTCCGTACGTGCCGCAAATCAGGTCGAACCCGTGGGAACTGGCCACAATGAGATCCTGAAGCTCTCGATCCTTTTCGAGAAAATCCAATAGATGACGGTCCGGAAAGATGCCTAGCTTGTTCGATATGTCCGCATTGCCAAGATCCGCATCAAGAAGAAGCACCCGGGAGCCTCTCCTGGCCATGGCGCAGGCCAAGTTGATGGCTACATGGGTCTTGCCCACGCCGCCTTTGTTGGAAATAATGGAAACGGTCTGCGCCCCGGCTTCCTGGGCGTCGTTTTTTGTTGCCACCGTTTCGGTTTTGGATGGTCTGTTTTTTGCCGGCGCCGCGTCACACGCCTCGTTTTTTTTATAGACCCTGTCCAAGACAACCGATAGGGACGTGGGTGGGGCGACGGCAAGACGAATCTCGCAGGCAGTGAGAACCTCGAGGGTTTTTAGAACGGTTTTTTCCGGAGAGGCCATGGCAACCAGCAGGGTGTTGTCCACAATGCGCACGGGAAGAACCTGCAGCCGCCTGGCGGTTTCTTGGTTGATCAGAGCGACGGCGGCCGGTTCGATCCGCGACGTCAAAGGATCTGCAAAGGGCATTTTGAGCCTTTTGGCAATTACCTTGGCCCGCTCTGTTTCCTGCGCGAGTTTCCATGCAATGCCGGAATGCGGAAGGGGCTCATCCCCTTTTCGGGGGGCAGGCGAATTGTCTGAGACGGTTTCCGCCGGACGGGCTTTCAGCTTATGGTTTGTGTATTCTATCACGTATTGTGTTTACTCTTGATAATGCCACATGGTTTTGGTCCCTGAATCTAAAATTCACGTGGAAGTTCCGGACAAAAGAGAATGCAAAAAATATTCCACGGATGGACTTTACCCAGATTCACCGGCGGTGGATTTGGGTTTAGCCCTTTGGAACTTGCTGGTCATATCGGTATTGGTTGTCGTTCATCAGAGCAAAACAGATGGAATATCTCCAATTGGGCAAGTGCGACCCCTTAAACCCTTTTCTCCGACGACATTGAAGAAGAACCAAAATTCCAGGTTTTCATCTATTTTTCAATGACTACGGACAGCATCGCAATCCGCTGGAGATCTCGTTGGAGCGACTTACTCGCCAATCACTGTTACTTCCACCCGTCTTTCACGGGCTTTGTTGTCGTGGTTGATTATGACCACTTGTTGCCACGAGCCCAGAACGAGTGAGCCTTTTCTTACGGGGATAACGATGGAAGGCCCTATAAGGGCTGCTTGGACGTGGGCATGGCCATTGCCATCATGCCATGCTCTTTCGTGGGCATATTCCATCCCGGGCGGCGCAAGTCGAGAAATGGCCCATTTTAGGTCCTCCACAACGCCCGGCTCAAATTCTATTGTGGTCACGGACCCTGTCGAGCCAATGACCGTTGCGTGGAGGCTGCCGTTTTGGACCCCTGCCTTCTTTACGATGGAGGCCAGTTGATCGGTAATATTCCCGATGTCCGGGCCTACCTTGAGGGAGATTTTGAGGTTATCACAATATATGGTTGTGTTGTTCATGGCAAAGCGTCCTTCCGTTGTCCGTTTGGATGAAGTCGATGATCCAAACGGACAAATAACATAATTGGATCGAAATCACAAAAGCTGTTCGGATAAGAAGGGGGACCGCCACGGATAAGCAGGTGGCATACATCAAACGAATGCTGAAGAAGGAAGGGATCTCCCAAGAAGATTTCTTTGAAGAATGGGAAGATTAGCTGGACGGTTGGGACGATATTCCTTCAAACTGACAACATAACTGCAATTGTATAGGCCCTTTTTATAGGTTCCTTTCTTTTTTGGTCTTCTTGATAAACCCTAATGAATGGAGATTCTCAACAATTCCGGAGGCACCATACCTATTTTGAGAGACTGAGTATTGCATCCTCAAAGTTCACGATTGGACACAATTTAAGCCAAGCCTTTGCCAAATCCAATATGTCCATCCTTCCACCCACGTGTTCACTGAATTCATCCCCACAGTTGTTTCGGCGTTAGCATCCCATCTACCGGCTTGACCTCGGGTTAATGGCAAACTAAATTCTTGGAGGAGTTTTGGTGGGTGTCTGGTTAAGGCTAATGCTCTGAAAAAAACAAAAAATGGCGGAAGTGCATGGGAATCGAACCTTTTGTGCTAAGCTGTATTGGTAATTAAAACCGTATGTTAAAGTATAAAGGTTATTTTTGGGTACCATTTGGATACACATTTTCATTGTATTCGATTATTTCAGCGTCTGTTGAAACCGTATAAATTGGTGAAAAAATATCCGACATACAAGAGACTTGACCTCTTTTTGTTTTTTTGCATAGTATGTCCATGGTTCTTGGACATACTGTCATTTTAATTGAGGCAAAATCCGGTGGATAATATTGCAAAGCTAAGGCGGAACATTCGCGGGGAGGTTTTTGATTACCATGCCCTTCTGGATGTACTGTCAGATTACCGAAAACCACGGGACAGAATAACAAGATTGTTGGCCAGTGGAAATATCATCAGGATCAAAAAGGGATTGTACTGCTTCGGTGAGGCTTTTCGAAAGGAACCGCTCAGTCGCGAATATATGGCCAATCTCATCTACGGGCCTTCCTATGTAAGCTTGGACTATGCTTTAAGTTTTCACGGACTGATACCGGAACGTGTGGAGACGGTCACATCTGTTACCACGCGCCGTTCGCGTTTTTTCAATACGCCCTTTGGAACTTATTCCTACCGTATGCTCAATCACCGTCGTTATGCCGTTGGTGCTATGTTTGAAAAGACCGGTAATACTCCATTTCTTGTGGCTTCCCCGGAAAAGGCCCTGGCAGACAAGGTTTGGGCGGATAAGCGTTTCAACGGCCTTCGCGTATCCGAATATGAGGCATATTTATACCGGGACCTTCGCATTGATCGACAAGCTATCCGCTATTTTGACCATTTGCGATTGCAGGCCGTTGCAACGGCATATGGCTCTGCCAAGATCAATAAGTTGGTTCATTTTTTAACGCAGATGAAGGATAGCTCACATGCATGACGTTATTCGAAGCATGCTCGATCGATACGAATGCCAGTGCCGTGATGATTATGTTAACGCTCTAAGAGAAATTCTCCAGAACATCGCCCTGCTAGGTCTTTGGCGTTCAAAGTTTTTCGAGCATGCCGCCTTCTATGGCGGCACAGCGCTTAGGGTCCTGTATGGATTGGATCGATACTCCGAAGATTTGGACTTTTCATTACTGAAACAGAATACGTCGTTTTCACTCAAAGCCTATGGTGATGCGCTGTTAAGAGAAATCGGAAGTTTCGGGTTTCATGTGGAATTCGAAAGCCGCCGAAAAGTAACACAGAGCGCCATTGAATCAGCTTTTTTGAAGACGAATACGTTAAAGCAGTTGATCGTGATCGAGGCTGACCGAGAGTTGCTTCTTGATTTGCATCCCGGGAAAAATTTCAAAATAAGGCTTGAAGTAGACACCGATCCGCCAGGCGGATTTGAAACCGAATCAAAGTACATTTTGCAGCCAATACCTTTCTTCGTGCGTGTCTATAGTTTGCCTGATCTTTTTGCCGGCAAACTCCACGCGGTTTTATGCCGAAAGTGGAAGACGCGCGTGAAGGGCCGGGATTGGTACGACCTGGTATGGTACGCGGGTAGGTATCCTGAGGTTCGGATCAACCACCTTGAATCCCGAATGCGTCAGTCAGGTGATTACAATGATGATGAACCTCTTACTTCTGATAGGCTGCGGCTTTTATTGTCGCAGGCCGTAGAGGACCTGGATGTGGGACTGGCGCGTCAGGAAGTCGAACCTTTCGTCGTGGACCAGCGTGCTTTGGAAGTATGGTCGCGGGATTTTTTCAGGCAGGTTATTTCTCGTATTATCTCGATCTAATCCAGCCCTTCAATCGAATGATGCGTAGCTCTTTGATTTAAAGGGCGATATAAGGAGGTTTCTTTAAGGTGGCTAAATCCTCCAGAAAAAGAAAACGCGGTCGGGCTGGCAAGTTACGCATTGGTGATAGTTGGAATGCCATCACGATCATCGCCAGTTCTCAATCGAACCCCCTTAAGGCTGTGGCTGAATTCGTGGAAAACAGCATTGATGCAAAAGCCAAAAAGATCTTCATTACGAGAGGCAAAAAGCAAGGTGCGTTTTATCTCAAGATTGACGATGATGGGGAGGGGATTCCAAAAGACGACGACGGCCTCCCGAAAGAGGAATACGACTGGTTCGACATCCACGGCGGACGCGGGCGGAAGAAACCGAGTGAAAAATTGGAGCCGGCCGCGTCCGACGAATTTCGTGAATATGGAGAGCAGGAAGATATTTTACCCGGCGTAAATGAACCTTCGCAAGGCACCGATCATGATGAAGGTGAAGCTCAAAAAGCGTTCTTTGAATTTGCCGGTCCGCTGTTCAGTGTCATGATCGTTCCCAAAACGAGCGTGGTGTCCATTGACAAAACAAAAAAGTTTCGATCACATAGGGAATATCGAAAAACCGGCACAAATCGAGAGATTGGAAATATCGCGTATCTCAAATCTTAGAAGTTCTTAACACCTTCAAAAATAATATTGCAGAATATGTTAACTCTTGCTGGCGTCTGAATCCAAAACCCGGCGAACAGTTTCGGCGATGTCTTTAATTGCAAAAGGCTTCATAACGAACGCCTTTATTCCCATGGCCAGTGCCTTTTCCTCATCCATCTGATGACTATAACCGGTGCAAATAATGACAGGAATGTTTGGACGAATGTTCATCAATGCTCTGGCCAAATTGTCCCCCGTCATGGCAGGCATGGTCATGTCGGTCATTATAAGATCATATTTGTCGGGTCGCTCTCGAAATGCGGCCAGCGCTTCAACAGCACTGGTCTTTACATCCACTTGATAACCAAGCCGTTTGAGCACCTGCTCCCCAGCCTTTACCATGGGCGCTTCGTCATCCACAAACATGATTAGCTCGTTGCCCGTAGGAACTGATTGATCAATGTTTTCCAATTCGTTTTCAACTTTCTGTTCCAGCCGTGGTAAAAGCACTGTAAAGGTAGAACCTTTCCCCGGTTCACTTTGTACAGTGATGTCTCCTCCGTGACTTTGTACAATGCCGTGCACCACGGAAAGCCCCATCCCGGTGCCCTTTGCAATGGGCTTGGTGGTAAAAAAAGGGTCGAATATCTTTTCCATCAGCTCCGGTTCAATGCCAGACCCCGTATCACTAACGGTCAGCATTACATAACTACCAGCTTCAATGTTTGGATAACTTCTAGCTCGCTTGCCATTGAGTTCAACACGTTTCAGGCCCACTTCCATGACACTTCCCATTTCCTCCATTGCCTGGCTTGCGTTGGTACACAGATTCATAATAATCTGGTGAATCTGGGTCGGATCGGCCAATACCCAGCAAGACACCTCCGCTATATCTTGTCGAATTTCGATGGTCGTCGGTATGGAAGATCTTAACAGCTTCAGATTTTCCTTCACTATTGGGGTGAGGTCCACCGGCAAGCGTTGCTGCTCGGACTGGCGACTGAATGTTAAGATCTGTTTAACGAGATCCTTCGCCCTATGCCCGGCTTTCATTACTTCATCGAGACCTTCTTGCACGGGGCTGTCAGCGGAAATGGTCATTTTGGCAAGCTCTGTCTGCACCAATATGGGAGTAAGGGCATTGTTAAAATCATGGGCAATCCCTCCTGCCAGTGTGCCGATCGATTCCATCTTCTGGACCTGGCGCAGTTGGGATTCGAGGGATTTGCGCTCGGTGATATCCTGCACCATGCCGACGGAACGCAGGACAGAACCCGTCTTGTCGCGTTCATGAATACAGCGTTCATAGACATGGCGGATTTCTCTGGTATCTTGGCGGATGATCCGGTGTTCGATCTCGTAACTATCCTGACCTTCTTGTAAAGAGCTGCTATAGCCGGCATCCACCGCTGAACGGTCGTCCGGGTGAACAGTATCAAGGAAGGCCTCACAGGTGTGGGCGAACCCGTGAGGCTCTATCCCAAAGATACGGTAGACCTCATCGGACCAGGTCAGTTGGTTGGAGGACGGATCAAGAACCCAACTGCCGACGTGACTAATCTGCTGCGTGGAAGACAGCAGCGCCTCGCTGGACCTTAGCCGGTCTTCCGCCAGCTTGCGGTCGGTAATGTCCTGAAAGGTTCCCTGCAGCTTGACCGTTTTTCCATTTACCACTTGAGGTTGACAGGCCGTGCGCGTCCAAAGTTGTCTTCCTTTGGCAGTAATAAATCGAACTTCCATGTCATAGGGTTCGCCAACGTCCAGCGCGCGTTGTATTGCCTGGGACAATCGATCTCTATCTTCAGGATGAAAAAAATTAATTGCATCCTTCAAAGGCGGTTTGTAATCCAACGGAACCTCGTGGATGTTGTACGTTTCTTCAGTCCAACGGACATTTAGAGTTTGGGCATCCAGCTCCCAGCCACCTACCCGGGCCATACGCCCGACTGAATCGAGGAGCGCCTTGCTTGCGGCCAATGCCGCCTCTGCCTCCCTGTATCGGGAAAGATCCCTGATAGCGGTTATCCTGACAGTCTGCCCATGCCATGTTATTTCTCTTGCCCGTAATTCTATTGGGAACTGCGTTCCATCTTTTTTCACTCCGGATACTTCATAGGGCCCTAAATCCCCGGAAGCGATTTTTTTCTTTATTTTTCCTATTGAATCTGGAGTTACCGTCCGTTCAATTGCATCTATATCATGCAATTCCACAGGCATATAACCGAACATTTCATAGTATTGGTCATTTGCATAGACGATATATCCTTTTTCATGAACGACAACTCCTTCAAAGCCTGCCTGAGACAAAATTCGGAATCTTTCTTCACTTTTCCGTAATTCTTCTTCTGTCTGCTTGCGTTCGGTGATGTCTTCATGGTTTCCGATCAAATAGACAGCGTCACCTTTCTCATCCCTCTCAACGACCCGGGCATGAGCGTGTATCCAACGGTAGTCCCCTTTTTTTGTTTTTAAACGAAAAGTGTTTTCGTAGAAATCCGGTTTTGTTTTTAAAAATTCTGCGGCCACAGCGATGGCATTTTTCTGATCATCGGGATGAATGAGTTTTAACCAGTTTTCGTAACAGGCTTCAAACGCGTTGGGGTCGTATCCGAGCATGGTGTAATATTTGGGACTGAAAAATAAATCGTTTGTCTTAAAATTCCAGGTCCAGATTCCGTCTGTAGTGGCATCCAGGGTGCGCTGCAGATTTTTCTCAGCCTCTGAAAGAGCTTTTTCCTTTTTTATCAAATCAGAGATATCTCGCTGAGATCCCATATATCCATAGATATTTCCGTTTTCGTCCTGAAGGGGGCATATTCTATGATGGCAATAAAAGGTAGTATTATCCTTTCTAACGTTTAGTGTAATGCCCTCATAAGTTTTTCCTGAAGAGACAGTCTTATATATCTTGTTTTGAATATCATCCGAATGAGGCTCGGCATTGAAACGGTCTGGAGTTTTGTCTTTTACTTCGTCGAAACTCCAGCCAAACAAAACCTCAGCGGATTTATTCATATAACTTATGCGAAACGAATCATCCGTACAAATAATACTGTCTGATGTTTGCTCTACAATCGCGCTTTTAAAAAGCAGCTCTTTTTCTATCTTTTTGCGCTCAGTGATGTCTTGGGTGAATTCGGCCAACCCAACGATCCTACCATTTTCATCCAGGACCGGATAGCCGCGTATGAACCAGTGTCTGCCATCAGGCGTTTGCCTTTCGCATTGCTGAGGTCTTTTTGTGTCCCGCGCTTTTAAAACAGGACAATCAGGGCAGGGATCGTCGCGTTGAGGCCAAATCTCGTAACAATGTAGGCCAACCAGTTCTTCGAAGGACTTCCCGACAGATTCGGATGAGGCTCGATTGGCCCATATGACTCTTAGATCCTTGTCATAGTAAGCTACCATTTCAGCCGTGGAGTTCAGAATCAAGCTCTTCTGGCGTTCGTTATCCCTTAAAGTTTTTTCTGCAAGCTTACGTTCAGTAATGTCCTCGGTCACTTCCATTGCGCGCGTAATTCGGCCTTGTTTATCTCTGAGAGGGTAGCCTCTTATTTGCCAAGTTCTTCCATCAGGTGTCGTTTTCAAGAGACTTTGCGGTTTTCCGGCTTGAACACTTTCGATTACGGGGCAATCTGGGCAAGGATGCTTACGTTTCGCCCAAATCTTATAACAGTGTTTTCCCACCAAATCTTCCCGTGGCATATCGATAGATTCGCAGGCGGCTTTATTCGCCCATAAAATTCGATTATCCAAGTCTTGGATGACACAATGGTGAGGCTCGAGATCAAGAATGGTCTGACGTTCAAGTTCTGATTCTTGAAGCTTCTCCTCTAGCGCTTTAATCCTTTGTTCTAGCTCGTGGTAGGTAATCTTACCAGCCATAGCAACCTTCTATCTGATCCAATTAGCGTAGACGGAAACTCATTAGTTTTTTCCTTAATTCTAAATAGTTTCTGTAGAAAAACTCATCATTTTGATCGTGCCGGGCGCAAAGTCTTTAGCCCAATACCGGGCATCCCTTAGTTTTTACATCC
>CAYSGJ010000234.1:0-6949 GCA_964430705.1 uncultured Desulfobacterales bacterium
TAATGGATCGTATTTAGACCAATGACCCGTAGGGCGAGGGGTTTATCCCCTCCCGGAAAGGCATTTTGTTGGGTCTCGCAAGCTCGACCCAACCTACTACGAAAGCGTGTGCGTGAACCTGCGGGTCATTGGTCATTGGTTGAACGGATGCCGGGTTCCGGATATCAGATGCATGATGCATGTACTTGAACCTACGGGTTTTTTTCGTGTTTTCGTGTCTTCGTGGTGCGTTTTTTTATTCTTTTTCTTTGGCGCGAGAATAGACATGATGCCGGATCGTTACTTGACCCGGGCCCGCACTACCCGGTCCAGCCCGCTGTAGTCCCTGGTCACGGAAACGGCTTCGTACGCCGAAAAGCTTGAAAGGAGCTGCTGAACGGAATCGCCCTGATCGTGGCCGATCTCCATGATGAGCCACCCTCCGGCCATCAAAAAAGACGGCGCCGACGCAACAATAACACGAATGGCTTCCAGCCCATCGGGGCCGCCATCAAGGGCTTGAATCGGTTCGTATTGCACTATTTCGGGCGGCAGACTTTTCAGGTCAGCGGAACGAACATACGGGGGGTTGGACACGATCACATCAAAGCAGCGCTTTCGGCTTTTCAGCGCGTCAAACCAGTGGCCCTGAAAAAAGCCGACGGACGTATGGAGTCCGTAATGTTCCGCATTTCTTCGGGCCAGCCGGACAGCCCCAAAAGAAGAATCGACGCCAAAAAACCGATGGCCGTTTCGTTCCCGGGCCAGAGCAAGGACAACAGCCCCTGAACCCGTCCCAAGGTCCAATACGGCAAAGGGGATTTCGGCCTCCGCGGCGGGTATGACTTCGAGGGCCGCCTCCACAACCAATTCGGTCTCCGGACGGGGAATCAATACGTCCGGGGTAACTTCCAGATCCAATGTCCAGAATCCCTTTGCACCCACGATATAGGCTACAGGCTCTCTTTGGAGCCGCCGTTTCACCAACTCCTTAAAGATCGCCAATTCTTTCTTTTCCAGCGGACGGTCATACTGCAGATAAAGATCCACACGGGCTAAACCCAAGGCATGGCTCAACAGGATCTCAGCGTCCGTGCGGGGTTGATCCATGGCGTGGGTCTTGAAATGGCCGTGGGCCCACTTAAGAAGCTTGAGGATAGTCCACGGGTCCGCCCCCGTCCGTCCGCCCCCGCTTCCGGACGAAGGCGCTCTGCGATCGGAATCCTTTGCCCTCCGGAGGGAATCGTCATCCTTTGTTGTCAACTTACCGGCAATCCGCATTTTTGAAAGGGCGGGCATATCCCTGACGAGGGTGTTTTGCGAGTGTACGCCACGGCGTTCAGGCGGCATCTTTCGAGTCCGACTCGACGTCCTGCATGGCCAGAGCCTGTTGATGGGTTACGAGGGAATCTATGATCTCGCCAAGGTCGCCGGCGAGGATGTTTTCCAGCTTGTACAAGGTAAGCCCGATGCGATGGTCGGTGACTCTGCCTTGAGGAAAATTGTAGGTCCTGATACGTCCGCTTCGATCGCCGGTGCCGACCTGGTTTCGGCGAGACTCGGAAATCTTTTCATTTTGTTCGGCAAGCGTCTTTTCGTAAAGCCGGGCCCGCAATACTTTTAACGCCTTTGCCCGGTTCTTGTGCTGCGATTTTTCGTCCTGACAGGACACCACCATCCCTGTAGGCAGATGGGTAAGTCTGACAGCCGAATCGGTCGTGTTTACGCTCTGGCCGCCGGGACCGGTGGAACGACACACATCCACCCGGATTTCCTCAGGCTCTATTTGGATGTCGACATCCTCGGCTTCGGGCAACACCGCCACCGTCACGGCGGAGGTATGAATTCTGCCCTGCGATTCGGTAACCGGCACCCGTTGCACCCTATGGGTACCGCTTTCAAATTTGAGGGTGCTGTACACACCTTTGCCCTTGATCAACGCAACAATCTCTTTTAAACCGCCTACACCGGTGACATGCTTGCTGAGCACCTCGACTTTCCAGCCGACGTTCTCGGCATATCGGCAATACATCTTGAAAAGATCCGCTGCAAATAACCCCGCTTCCTCTCCCCCGGTGCCGGCCCGGATTTCCAGGACGACATTTTTCTCGTCGTGCGGGTCCTTGGGCACGAGAAGCCACTTCAGCTCGCGCGTCAGTTTCTCCAGCCGTTCAGCGCCGATTTCAATGTCCGCCCTGGCAAGCTCTCTAATCTCATCATCTCCGTCGTGCAACAATTCCTTGGCGTCCTCAATGTCCCGAACAGCATCTTTGTACTGTCGGTACACAGAAACAATCTTGCCCAGCTCGGCATGTTCCCTGGCATATTCCCGGTATGCGTGCTGATCATTGATGATTTCGGGATCGCTCAAAAGCCTTTCGATTTTGTCAAAACGCTCTGCGACACCTTCAAGTTTTTCAAACATATCCTGCCTGTTCTTCTTATAAGGTAGTGTTCAATTCTTCTGACAAAAAACATCTTGCATCGGGAAGGTCTGTTCCGGAGGGGGCGCGTGCTATGGGTCTATGGGCCGGAATAAGCCAAATCGCCTACATGATCAGATTCTGTTGTCTGCCGGTTGTTGCACTGCGCCCGGCCCCAAGAACCTTGCGCGAATGCTTCCGCGTAAAAAGAAAGCCTGGGGGCAAGGGGCCTCAACGGCAACACGAGGGCGTTTTTGAATCACCCTTTGCCTCTTGCCCCTCGTCTTTGAATCTGTCCGGATTAGTGTTTGCCTTTGGCGCTATTTTTTGCATCATAGTCCGAATATTTTTTTCGGAACCGTTCAATGCGACCGGCCGTGTCCACCAACTTCTGCTTTCCCGTAAAAAACGGGTGGCATTTTGAACAAATCTCAACCCGGATATCCTTTTTGGTCGAACCCGCCTCCAGCACGTTTCCACACGCGCAATGAACTTTTGTTTGAAAATAATCAGGATGTATGTCCTTCTTCATTTCCTTCCTCCCAACCGAGACTCGATATGCAGCATGTCCGGACAGCCGTTGATCACATATACCGGCCGCACCTAGCTGTTCATTAATTCCAAAAACTCTTTATTATCTTTGGTCCCTTTCATTTTTTCAAGTAAAAACTCCATGGCATCCACGGTGTTCAGAGAAGACAGGAGCTTTCTCAGTATCCAAACGCGGTTCAGCACGTCAGGCTCAAGAAGCAATTCTTCCTTTCTGGTGCCTGATCGATTGATATCGATGGCAGGAAATATGCGTTTATCCGACAGCTTTCGATCCAACTGCAACTCAAGATTGCCGGTGCCCTTAAATTCCTCGAAAATCACTTCATCCATCCGGCTTCCCGTATCCACAAGGGCGGTGGCCACAATCGTAAGGCTGCCGCCCTCTTCAATATTTCGAGCAGCTCCAAAAAAACGTTTTGGACGATGCAGTGCATTTGAATCCACGCCGCCGGAGAGAATCTTGCCGCTGGGCGGCACGACAGTGTTATAGGCCCGAGCAAGACGGGTAATACTATCCAAAAGGATCACCACGTCCCGCTTGCTTTCGACCAATCGCTTTGCCTTTTCCAGTACCATTTCCGCCACCTGAACATGTCTTTGGGGCGGCTCGTCGAACGTAGAGCTGATGACTTCCGCTCTCACCGAACGGGCCATGTCGGTGACCTCTTCAGGCCTTTCGTCAATGAGCAGCACAATCAGTGAAATATCTTTGTGGTTGGCATTAATGCTGTTGGCAATGTTTTGCAGCAACATGGTCTTGCCCGTTCTTGGGGCGGACACGATGAGCCCCCTCTGTCCGAACCCGATGGGCGTCAATAAGTCCATGATGCGGACGCAGTAGTTATCGGGTTCCCTTTCAAGGATCACTCTTTTTTCGGGATACAGAGGGGTCAGGTTATCGAAGAGAATCTTTTCTCGGGATTTCTCCGGATCCTCAAAGTTGACCGCCTCGACCTTAAGCAAGGCGAAATACCGCTCGTTGTCTTTGGGAGGCCGGATCTGCCCGGAAACCGTGTCCCCGGTGCGAAGATTGAATCGCCGAATCTGTGACGGCGACACATAAATATCGTCCGGACCTGGGAGGTAACTGTAATCCGTCGCCCGTAAAAAGCCAAATCCGTCCGGCAGAATCTCAAGAACACCTTCTCCGTAAATCAGACCGTTTTTCTCGGTCTGTGCCTGCAAGAGGGCGAAAATCACCTCCTGCTTTCGCATGCTCGACGCGCCTTCCACCTCAAAATCTCTTGCCATTGCATTCAATTCACTGACTTTCTTTGCCTTGAGCTCTGCTAAATTCATGAATATTGTTCTCCCGGACTGTTAGTATGGACCTTGACTCCAGATGCCCTTGCGGGCTTGGTTCAACTTAAAAACGTACACAGACTAAATCACGCTGTGATATGGGACACCATCGAACTTGGGTTGGTTCCTCTTATGTCGTGTGAGGGGTTTTTTTTTGGCAGTGTCTACAGCTTGTGATCTATTGATAAGGATACGTGCTGGTTTTTCTTCTTTTACACAGGTTCCTCTGGGAAAGAACCTTGTGATCTTAAGTGGATTTTATGTCAAGTTTATATTGCTGTCAAGATTTTTCACAGATTTCTACAGACCTTTTAGAATTTGACGGTAGATCTTGGCAACGCGTGGTCGAATCTCGGCAATGGTTCCCACATTGCGCACCACAAAATCAGCCCATGCCCGCTTTTTTTTCGACGGGATCTGCAGGCCCAACAATGCTTCGGTGTCTTCGGCCGTGGTCCTGTCCCGGGCCATGATTCGGTCCTTTTGCACCTCCCGGTCCGCCTCCACCAACACCACGACATCAAATTGATCCCGGCTGTCCGCTTCGAAGAGCAGCGGAACCTCTATCGCAACGACGGCATCCCGGTCGTGTTGTTTCAAGGCGTTAAGTTTCTTTCGTAAGAGCTTGAAAATCTCCGGATGGATACAACGCTCCAGAAGCTTTCTGGTTGCCGGATCGCGTACCATCATTTGCCTGACCTTCCTCCGATCCAGCGTACCATCCGAAGCCAGGACATCGGCGCCCAAGTGCCCGACAATCGCCCTCAGGGCATCGGATCCGGGCACAACAACCCGCCTCGCCAACTGATCGAGGTTGATGTTATGGGCCCCCAGCTCTTCAAAAAGGCTGCAGACGGTACTCTTCCCGCTGCCGGCCCCACCGGTCACAGCTACTGTAATCATGATGTTGGGCACTCAGGACTGAAATATGTGCCATAATAAATCCAGGCTGAAACAATCTTCGCACGAGCAAACACTGAAGTGCCTAAAATGCCTAAAGTTTGAAGTGCCTAAAATTGCGGTGCGCCTTCGGCGTTTCATTTAAGTTCGAGAAAACTCCCGGGCTTAATATCGATGGTTTCTTTATCTGTTCGCAAACAACAAGGTTTTTACAGGCACTTTAGGCACCCTAGACACTCTAGGCACTCTAGTTCACTTTAGTCACTTTAGTTCACTTTAGTCACTTTCCTTCACTTATTTTTTTCGGCGCTCCGGTCGCAGCGCCCGCACGGCGGCGCCGGCACGCCACATTTCCGAGTTCTTCATGTCGTCCAGCTCTTTACGCAGTTTTTCGCTGTAATCGGAAGCGCTGTTGGCCGCCAAAACAACCCTGGTCTCTTCCCCGGAAATCACACTCCGATACAATTCGTCAAAAACAGGGGTAACGGCCTCGCGAAATTTATGTCTCCAATCCAGGGCGCCTCTTTGGGCCGTGGTGCTGCAATTCGAATACATCCAGTCCATTCCATTTTCGGCCACAAGCCGGATCAGGCTTTGGGTCAATTCTTCTACGGTTTCGTTAAAAGCCTCGCTGGGACTGTGTCCGTGTTTTCGGAGCACATTGTATTGGGCTTCGAAGACCCCTTCCAAACAGCCCATGAGTACGCCACGTTCACCTGTAAGGTCGCTGTGAACCTCCTTTTCAAAGGTCGTCGGGAACAGATAGCCGGAACCCACCGCAATACCCAGCGCCAAGGCCCTTTCCGTGGCTCGTCCCGTAAAATCCTGATGCACTGCGTAGCTGGCGTTAATCCCGCTTCCGTCCAGAAAATTCAACCGCACATTCCTTCCGGAACCTTTCGGCGCCACGAGAATCACGTCCACATTGTCCGGCGGAACAACCCCTGTCTGATCCTTAAATACAATGGAGAAGCCGTGCGAGAAATACAAGGCATCACCCTCTTCCAGGCATGCTTTCACCGTCGGCCATGCGGCCACCTGACCCGCATCGGACACCAGGTACTGAATGATCGTACCCCGCTTTGCCGCCTCTTCCAGGGAGAACAGGGTTTCGCCCGGCACAAAACCATCCTCTACGGCCCGTTGCCAGGATCTGCCTCCTTCCCGTTGACCGATGATGACGGAAATCCCATTGTCTTGCATGTTCAATGCCTGAGCCGGCCCCTGCACCCCATAGCCCAGCACGGCCACCGTCTCGCCGGCAAGCACCTGCCGGGCCTTTTCAAGCGGAAATTCTTCCGCCGTAACCACGTCCTCCACCACGCCTCCAAAATCAATCTTTGCCATCTCCAGTCTCCTTGTACAAATGATATTGAACGAACATACAAAAAAAATTAACACGAAAGCACGAAAAAACCAAAATCGGCATTTTTTTTATTTTGCCTGGCATCCGACAACCGACAGCCGGCAAAACTGTGTGGGTCCGCGGCCAATCTTTTTTGCCCCTTGCCTCCAGCCCCTCGTCCCTCGCCTCATTATCAACCGGCAACTGGCAGCTGACAACTGGTATCCGGCAACCGGCAACTGGCAACTGCGTCCGTCCGCGTATGTCTGCGGCTAGAATAGTTTTGTTTTTTTGTCTGAGTCCGTCCGCGTGGGTCTGCGGCTAAAATATTTTTTTTCTTTGCGCCTTTGCGTCTTGGCGCGAGAATGGATCGTATTTAGACCAATGACCCGTAGGGCGAGGGGTTTATCCCCTCCCGGAAAGGCATTTTGTTGGGTCTCGCAAGCTC